>CAZBDD010000047.1:0-4105 GCA_964490475.1 uncultured Desulfovibrionaceae bacterium | reverse complement strand
AGTAGGCATCGAGAGTACGAAAACATACGGGACAAAGGCTTTGCGTTTTTTGCACTATTTTCAAGAGCGTAGCTCCATTTCCATATGATAACTTTCTAAAAGTGTGCAAATTTCTTCCCAACAGTCGGCTAGTAAATTTCCACAAAAACTATGACCGCCTAGGGGAGTATGTTTTTCTTGCTGTTGTGCATTGAAGGAAGCTAAGAGTGTACAACACATACCGTTGCTTTGTGTATGCCGTAAAAACCATTCGTGATATTCTTGTACCATTGGGAGTAAGCTAGGATGCATGCTTTCATCATCACGTCCACGACCTGCCACACAACTTAATACACAAGCGCCACTGGCCAATAAACCACAAGGCCCTTCTTGCCCCCCCATGCCTACACAAAGGCCTTGCATGGCTCGTACAAGAGAAGCATGGTCTTCATACTCTTGACCGACGCTTTGCAAAAATATTTGCATAAGTAATTGACTACAGCAATAGCCTTTATGAATAAGTGGAAGAAGTTCTAAAAGTAGAGGATGCATACATACCCCATATTATAAGAAGTTAGATATTTTTTTGTGCAATCCACAAGCCATAACCGCAATGCTGCCATGGGTATAAATCTTGGCAACATGCCCCATGCCAAAGCAATTGCGCAGCATAAGCTTTCATGTGCTGAGAGCAGTCTTCTTTGTGAATAATGTTCCACCCACTTTCTTGCAAGTACTTTTCTAGCGTGTAGGCTTTAAAGGCTTGAGAGTTTTCGGAAAGGGCATAAACATCGTGGATAAGTAGATACGCGTTTTTTTTGCAAAGAGTCCACCAATGTTCAAGTGTTACTTGAGGTTTTTGCAGAAGGGAGATAACGCACTCACTTATTATGCCGTGAAGGCTTTGCGCAGAAAAAGGTAGCTTTGTTGCATCTGCCTGACAATCTAAAGCTGTGTATAGCTGTTTATCTATGCCAAAGGCACAAAAACCCAATTGCCGCAATAGTTGTACGCTGTGCCCATGCCCGCAACCTACGTCAATAATAATATCATTATGTGAAAATTGACAAAAGCTTAAGGCGTGTTGGGTGAGGGCAAGACCTCCGGGTCTTTGTAGAAGCACTTTTTCCATGACCTATTTATCTTCTAATAAACGCTCAACTTCTAACATTTTTCCTTCAGCCAAGGATTTGGGAATTAATGTGAGGCCGCATTGCGGACAGCATGGGAGGGAAACTTCAAAAGCATTTTCCAAGTAAAAAACTTGCATTTTTTTTTGCTCCAAAGTGCAAGCGCATTGTTCACAAATCCAATGGCCAGCATCGGGAGTGTAAGAAGGGCCAATACTGCTCATGATACTCTTCCTTAGTCTTTGTTTTTTATGGAATCTGCTGTGGAATTGGGTACACGCATACGATGGCACCATGCATCGTGGAGATGAAATTCTCCTGCGCTATCTTGTGAGTAGCGCACCCAAAAGGTAACATTTTTAGGACGCCATGAACCAATAAAGTGACCACTTTCTTTCTCCACAAAGCGACTTTTATGCTCTTCTACCATACGCACTGCCAAAGCTACATCTTGATGTAAAATGTGTTTTCTTTCCATTTCTTGCAAAACATCTGCAGCAATGTGTAAAAAATTATGTCCATGGATGGCATCATTACTGGCTTGGCTCTCGTGGTGCTGGCTTATGGGCAAGAGCGAGTTTGTACCGTAGGTTTGTAAGAACTTTTCAACAAGATAGGCACGTTGAGCTCGACGGGCAGACAAGCCCAATACTGGTGCTTGTGCTGTGTGTAGATGAGATAGTTCGGGTATAATATCAAAAACATGCATACTTTCTTGCCCGATTTTCTGTAAACGAGCCTGACACATAATACAAGATACAAGCACTCCTTGACAAGAAGTGTCTTCTTCTAGGGGAGTCTTAATTGTTTTAGCCATATGCTTTGTAGCCTCTTCAGCTAAATCTGGCTGAGAGCACCACACATTACCCCCGTAACCACAACAAGGTGTCGTGGCACCTTGCAACGAATGGTCAGCAATATGTATATGTTGTGAGGCGGCCAGTGCGCGCACAGCCTTTTGCCATGTGCTGTTATTTCTGGCGCCGCAAGGGTCATGCATGGTGAGGGCTACTTCTGGTGTAGTTTCTGGTGCTTTAGAGGTAAGAGGTAAAAGTATTTCCCAAAGAGAAACGCAGGGAATATGCGGTGCGTGCGTGGCAAAATGGCGCATGCAAGAAGCGCATGCCATAATCAAAGTGGGTTTTCCTAAGGTTTGCCATTGTTCTTCTAAAAATTGCATATGTTCTTGATTGCGCTGTTTTTGGCCTGCCCAATAGGCCGGAATTCCACAACAAGATAACATAAGCCCCACACTTGGGAGAGTTGCTGGAGAAGAACAGAGTATTTCATACACTGCAAAAACTTGCTCTGCGCGTAATGCAGAAAGTTGGCAGCCAGGGAAGAATACATGACTTGGATTCTCTGCATGATGTGGTGATTTCATAAAAAGAGAGCAGGGGGACTGTGAGGCAGAGAGCATATCATCCACAGCAAATTCAAAGGCCGAAGGAGGCATGTAATTTTTTTCTACCATATCTTCACGAGCATCAAGACACACGTCAATCATAGAAAAACGTTCTGGGCAAATTTCTGTACATTGTCCGCACATCATGCAACCATTGATGAGGCTATTGGCTTTGTGATCTCCCATAACAATGGCAGTATTATTATAAATTTGCCGTGTATAAGAACGGGGAAAAGAACCGTACTTTTGTAAATAAACACACTCTTTTACACATTGCATACATTGACATTGTATACATCGATCGGCTTCTTTTTGTGCCTCTTCTACCGAATACATTTTTTCTTTGGGGAAAATGGCCTCCTTAGATGTAAGACCTTGCAAGGGCGTGTGTAATTTGGTTACGCCTAGGGTTTCTTCTCGTCCGGCGTGTAATGATACCTTTGTAATAATACGTTCCAATGTAAGCGCGGCTTGCCTGCCTTGTCCGGCCTGTGCAGCAGGAGAAGCAAAGGTATCTCCCGTGGGGCTGTGCTCTAACATGCCTCCGACGCAAACATTTTCTTCAATTTGTGAGGGAGCAAAGGCCGTGTTATTTTCTTGGTGCGTAGAATCAAAAATAGTCGGTGCGCTATGCACATCAATAAAGAAGGCGGCATAGTCTTGTGTTTCTTGCAATTGAACAAAAAATTCTTTTGAAAGGTTGGCAGGGGCAAAAGTGCAGTGTTGTTTTGTTAAAAGTTCAAGTTCTACTTTAACATGTTCTTTTTGTAGCTGTGAAAAATGATTGCATAAAAAAGAGGTAACATCTTCTCCTTGAGTTTCTGCATAGTACATTGTGACGGGAAAGCTTTTTTTTGCTAATTCATAAGCTACGGTGAAAGCAGCAAGGCCATTACCTAAAATGGCTACTTTTTGTGCCTTGGGAGGGCGGGGAAAACTCTTACCTTGTTTTTCCGTTTGCTCTATACAAAGATGCTCAAGGCTTTGTATAGCAAGAGTTCCACCAAAGTCACGTCGCAGACAATGCCCTTCACAGGGATGGTCACAAATGCGTGCTAAAATATTAGGCACAGGAAGATGACGGTCAAGTACTTTACGTGCTTCTTGCCACTTTCCATTTTGAATATGGTTCATAAAAGAACGTACATCTAAATGTAGAGGGCAATAGGCTTGACAGCGAGGCATGGCCTCTTGGGTACAATGAGCTTCAATGCGGTGTAAGGTACTTTGATCCATGAGAATACTCCAAAAAAGAGCGAATGAAATAAGTGCGATTTTGCAAAGAGGGGAGAAATATTACTAAAAAGCAATATCTCTCCCCTTATATGAGCTAGTATTTACCGTTACTTAGGCATTGCAGCAAGTACCTTTTCAGGACGAGCAGGCAATTGACGCACACGAGCGCCACAAGCATTGGCAATGGCGTTAATAATAGCAGGGTGTGGGCCGCAAAGCGGAATTTCACCAACACCGGAAGCGCCGTGGGGGCCTTCAGGACGTGGAGTTTGCACATACAAGATTTCGATATCGTCGGGAGCATCCAAAATAGTGGGGATACCAGCACCGGACATGGTTTTGTGCTTTTGCAAAT
>CAZBDD010000046.1:0-8964 GCA_964490475.1 uncultured Desulfovibrionaceae bacterium | reverse complement strand
CAAGAACGGTTTTTTCTGTGCGTGTGGCTTCTGGCCAGCTAAAGTTTAAAGAACGACGACGATGTTCTGGTTGATAATTTTCTAGCTCTTTTTCCAGTTTTTTGGCCATTTTTTGCCGAGAACCGGCTTGTCTTGCCTTGGTTGCTTTAGCACGAAAACGATCAACGAAGGCCATTTTTCTAGCGATTTCTTCTTGTAAATTTTTGGCTTCGCGTTGTTTTTGCGCTTCTAATTCTTCTTGATATTGCAGAAATTGAGTAAAATTTGCTTTGCGATAAAAGGGGCGAGACATGCCAAGATACAAGACATGACTGCTGACTTTATCCATAAAAATTCTATCGTGTGCCACAAATACAAGCACACCTTGAAAACTTAGCAAAAAGCTTTCAAGCCATTCCACGGCTTCAATGTCTAGGTGGTTGGTGGGTTCGTCTAAAAGTAAAATGTCCGCACCTGCTGTTAGCACTCGCGCCAGTTTGGCTCTTTCGCGCCATCCACCAGAGAGTTTTTGTAAAGGCATGCTCCATTTATTTTGTGAAAAACCTAAACCACTAAGCACAGCTTGTGCTCTGTGTTCAGGATTGTAGCCATATATAGCCTCTAATTCTGCTTGACGTGCCATGAGGCTTTTTAGGGCTGCTTCGTCCTTGGAGGCGGCGGCGCGCTCCCAGTCATCCCAAAAATCTTGCCAATGAGGTAAGGCTTCTTGCACATAACTAAGTAGGGGTTTTTCTAAAGACTCTTGGTCAAGCTCTTGCTCCACATAGCCGAGTCGGCAATTTTTGGGTAAGAGCACACGTCCCCCATCGGTGGATTCTATGCCGGCAATAATGCGCAATAAGGTGGACTTGCCTGTTCCGTTGGAACCGCAAACGCATAAACGCACACCGGATTCTATATCAAGAGAAAAATTTTCTAAAATGGTGCGACCACCAAAGTACTTGGAAACTTCTTGTAAGGTTATTTTCATGTAATGCGCATTTTTTTATTTTTGGGGTTAATTTTACATGACTAGTGCCTGCATAAAATCTTCTTCGTAATTTAATAGAGTACGAAAAAATATTTTATACAGACACTAGCTAGAAAAATAATAGAGTTTGCAAGCTAAAATTAACGTAGCCAGCCTCTTTTTTTGTAGTCGGCTATGGTTTCTTCTAATCCGTTTTGTAAGGACATTTCTGGTGTAAAGCCTAATTCATTTTGCATACGTGTGCCATCGCATTCCCAGCCGTAGGCTTTGGCTTCGCGGTATTTATCTTTATTCCAAGATGGCTTACGTTTGGACGCGCAGCAACAAAGGCAAGAGCTTACGGCTCCCCACAAGGTGCTGATATAAGCACTGATGCCTAAAATGCATAGAGGGAGTTTTAAGGTGATGGTGCGTTTTTCCAATGTGGAGGCAATAATTTGCCCTATACCACGCATGGTATGGCTTTTTTCATAGGTTTTTGCTGTATGTCCATCAGTGCAATGATATATGCCAGAAGCTTGCGGTTTTAAAGCGCAGAGCATGGCCTTAACCATATCTCCCACATATATGGTGGAGACGGGAAAATCTCGCCCAAAGCCGGGGCTGATAATGAGGCCCATTTGCACTGCTTGGAAAAAGGGAAGTAATCCTTTGTCCGCCGGTCCATAGATAATGGGCGGGCGCACCACGACCATTTTATCTTGGCAATAACGATAGAGCACTTCCTCTGCCATGTTTTTTGACCAACCATAGGCGGATACAGGGGCAGAAATGGTGGTATCGTTCACGGCACTTTGTGCAGAAGAAGGGCCAGTGGCTGCCAAAGAAGAGACAAAAAGTACTTTTTTGATACTTTCTTGCTTCGCTATAGCTTTGCCTAATGCCTTAGCCATGCGTACATTGGCAAAATATTCTTTCCAGCAGGTGCCAAAAAGTACTGCGGCCATATGGATGACTATATCTTGCCCTTCTAAGGCTCTTTCAAGGCCAAAACCTGAGTGCAGGTCTGCCTCATACACATTGACAAAGCTTGGTAAGAGTGTGCGGTTAGAAGTGGCTCGCACCACGCATGAAACTTTAATTTTATGCGATGCTACGAGAGGTTCTAGTTGTTGCAAAAGATGTTGCCCCAAAAAACCTGTGGCCCCCGTCAATAAAATACGTTTTCCTTGCAAATGTTCTACAGACATAAATTTTTTAACTCCTTTCGGTAAATGCGGTATCTTTTTGTCATAACACCGCCAAAATCTTCCATCATATCATTAACGGCCACATTATCTTCCAGTGACCAAGAACCTTCCACAGAAGTGAAGTAAGGGTGTTTTTTGCATTGCTCCAGCATATAATCCAATAAAAGCAAAGGTAAACCCATAAGGCGATATTTTTCCTTAATGCCAAAAAGCATTATGCGATAGGTGCTGCGCAAATGCTTGCGCGTACACCACCAATGCCAAGGGGCACTAAGGCCTATACGTCCGTTAAGACGTTTAAGCAAGGGGTTCATATCTGGCACGGCCAGCATGCCTGCAGCCGGCTTTCCCTCATGATAAAAAAGTACGAAAAAATCTAAATCAAGAACATTTTTTAATTCTTTAGCATGGTTTTGGGCTTCAGCCATGGACATGGGGGAAAATGCCCAATTTTGCGCCCAGCTTTCTTGAAAAATATCAAGCATGCAGTGAATATCTTCTTGTAGGGTAGCTTTGCTACTTTTGCGACAAGTAAATTCTTGTTTATCTTTAATAGATTGAATCTGTTCTTTGAGCCAAGGGGCTAGGTTTATGCTTTCTTTGTTTAGGGCATAGGCAAATAAATCTTGCTCTTTGCGCATGCCCCAACTTTCTACAAGTTGAGGATAATAGGCATAATTCCATGGCATCATAATAGCTGGAGCTTGTTCAAAGCCGCCCACCAACATAGCACAGGTGTAGTTTGTAGAAGGGTTTAAAGGCCCGCGCATAAAGTGCATGCCCTGTTCTGAATGCCATGCTGCCACAGCGTCAAATAGGGCATGAGCTGCTTCTGTATCGTTTTGGCATTCAAAAAAACCCCAAGCTCCACACTTTTCTTGAGCAGTGTCATTATATTTATTGTCCACCAAGGCCACAATGCGCCCCACGGCTTCAGTGCCGCGCAGGGCTAAAAAAAGTTGCCTAGTGGCGCTTTCCCAAAAAGGATGCTCTGAAGGTGAAAGTAAGCGTCGCTCGTCTTTTTGCAATGGCGGAACCCAAGGCGTGTCCTGAGTATAAATCTTCCAAGGTAAAGAAAAGAAAAGTTCTTTTTCTTCTTCGGTGTTTACTGCTATGACTTGTACGGTATGCATCATCTTTCCTAAAAATATCCCTTACATGTCAATCTATTTTTCTTTTGCCCACCAAGAGGCATCGGGGCCATGAAACCACCAATAATGAGAGGGCGTATTCATTACCACAGCGCCTAACTCTTGCCCTTCCTTGGTATGCAAACGTGTGATTGCGCTTTCCATCCATTGTAAAGCAAAGGTATTTCCTTTTTCACTTTCTAATTTTAAATTAAATAATAAATCCAGTTGATCAGCATCATGAGCCAGCGCAGCCTCTACGGTAGTGTTTTCTTCTAATTCATCCCAAAAGCTCAAAATGTCTTCTTGTAAGCCTGTACCTTCGGTGGCGTGTTGCATGGCAAGGCGAGGCTGAGTGCTATTGTATATTTTGTTCACATAATTAAAATCACCGGTGCGGGCTTCTGCTAAATCATGAAAAAGGCAGAGAAAAACTGTGCGTGCTATATCGGCTCCGGCTAATTTGGCCAAAACATAGCCTATAACTGTGACTCGATGGGAGTGCTCTGCTACATTTTCTTTACCGGTGCCTAAAAATTGATAGCCTGTGCGCGGCGTGAAACGTAGCATGCCAATTTCATTAATAAAGTCTACAAGTCTTTGCGATTGTCCGCGCTGACGCAAATTCTCTAAAGGATCGCAACAGGTGCCACTAGATGTATTTGCACAAGAAGTTTTTTTTGTGCATGGTGTCGTAAGAGAAGAGGGTTTTTTGGTCATCTTTTTATATACCTCTAGTGAGTCTGTATACATGCCTTCAAAGCAAGTGTCTTCATATCTCATTAAAAAATTTGTATTTTCACGCCATGCTCTAAGAAATTTTCCCTAGCCTTTCCAGTAAAAACTCTACTAAGTTTTCATGAAAAGCTTGATGAGTAGCGCTGCGTTGTTGGTCATTGGCACTACCACACAATTCAGGCAAGTCTTTACGCCATTCTTGTGGACAAGGGGCCATTAAATCCAATTCATCTGCATCAGTAATGACAGCATAGGATGTTTGCTTGGGGAAAAATACCTGTATTTTGTGCGCATGCCAAGCTCTTTTCCCAAGCTCGCCTTCCGTCTCTAAGAGAAGAAGGGGGATTTGCATGTATTTTAAAGCCCTATGGGTGAAAAACATGTCGTATTTAGGGGAAATAGCCACCACAGTTTTAATGCGCTTATCCTGAAAGCCTCTTCCCCATGGGGGCAATTGCTCACGCATTTTTTCCACATGCCCCAATGCCCATGCATTACAATATGCTGTTGATTGCGGTACCATAAGGCAGTAATCATCCCATCCTTTAGCATCAAGCCGCGCACCGCCTAGCATAAGAGCCACTGTGCCCCCAGTGCCAAAACCAAGTACCGCAATGCGTTCGGGGTCCACCATAGCTTTTACGTCTTTATGAGGCAACACTACGTTTAAAACAATGTGTATGTCATGTATTCTTTTTTCTAGTTGCTGCCATTGAAAAAGATGCGGCATGGCGTCCATATGGTCACTTGTGTGCTCTGGAGCAATAACCACAAAGCCTGCTTGAGCCAATTGTGCCGCAGTGTCATGATAGGAAAAACGCGTCGCTGTGGAATCGTGAGAAAGAATAATCACAGGAAAACGCCCAGCTACACTGCGCCCATACCGTGCCACTTGTAAACGCCATGCCCCATAAGATACTCTGCTCGGTTGGCTATATGTAGGATACCATATGCTTACATCAATGCGCGCTTCTTGGCTTTTATCCCACACACCCACTGTTTTAAAAGCAGGAGAAAATAATTTCTGTGCTGCCCAAGCAGATTCTGCCAATAGCACAAGGCAGAGAAAACAGCAGGTAACCGCAAAAAAAACTTTCTTTCGATGTAAAGGCAAAAAACAAGAGGTAAACACAAAATCACGCATGGCTAAACTTATTTCACAATATATTAAGTGTTGGTAATAACAGTGCCCAAGGCTTCATCGTGCAGCAAATAACGTTGTAAGGAGCCTTCGGCTCTACCATCTAAAATTAGCGCTCTTTGGCAGCCTGCTTGTAAAGCATGTAAGCAAGAATCTACCTTAGGCAACATGCCGCCATAAATAACTTCTTCAGTTTTTAGTCTGGCAATGTCCGCGGTGTTTAGGTTTGGCAAAAGATTTTTTTCTGCATCTAACACGCCGGGGACATCAGAAACCAAGACAAAGTAGTCGGCACGTAAGGCGCCTGCCAAGGCACCGGCTGCAGTGTCTGCATTTATATTTAAGCTTTGCCCTTGAGGGCCATAGGCCACAGGCGCTATGACAGGTATGAAGTTCCCTTGGAGTAAGCAATGCACCACGGCCTCATTGACAGTGTGCACCGCGCCTACAAAGCCTAGTTCTGGACGTAGAATGTCAGCCTCAAAGAGGGTGCCATCTTTGCCGCAAATTCCCACAGCGCGCCCCCCTGCTTCTTGAAGCATGGTAACGACAGCTTTGTTTACTTGACCGCAAAGCGCCATTTCAACGGCTTCCACGGTGGCGGCATCAGTTACTCGCAAACCTTGTTCAAAGCGGCTTTCTATTTGTAATCTTTGCAAAAGAGCATTAATATGCGGCCCACCGCCATGCACAAGTACAATGTGCATGCCTTGCTCCACCAATGCCACAATGCTTTTGGCAAAGGGGGTGCGCAAAGCAGGGTCATCCATGGCATGACCGCCGTATTTAATAACTATGGTAGACATGGGAAATCCTCATCTGTAAACAGTTAAAGTCTTTTATACTTTAGGGCAATGGGCGGCCAGTGTAGCCACCATAACAGCCTTGATGGTGTGCATACGGTTTTCCGCTTCATCAAAAGCTAGATTAGCAGGGGATTCGAAAACACTGTCATCCACTTCCATGGCTTCAATGCCGTAGAGCTGATAAAGCTCTTCACCCATGTCTGTATCTCTATTATGAAAAGAGGGGAGACAATGTAAGAATTTGCAATGAGGATTGCCCGTAAGCTCCATAGTTTTTTGTGTTACTTGGTAGTTACGCAATCTCGCAATGCGTTCTGCCCATACCTCTTGTGGCTCTCCCATGGATACCCAAACATCCGTATAAATAAAGTCGCAACCTGCTACACCGGCAGCAATGTCATCAGTGACGGTAATTTTTGCGCCACTTTGCTTGGCAATCTCTTGAGAAAGTTGCGTGATATCTTCGTAGGTTTGTGAACCATGAGGAGCTATAGAGCGAAAGTCCATGCCCATTTTAGCCGCGCCAATCATGAGTGAATTACCCATATTGTAACGAGCATCACCAATATAGGCAAAAGTCATTTCGTGCAAAGGCTTGGAGCAATGCTCTTGCATGGTTAAAAAGTCTGCCAAGATTTGTGTGGGGTGAAATTCATTGGTGAGACCATTCCACACTGGCACTGAAGAAAACTTAGCTAAAGTTTCTACTTTTTCTTGTTCAAAGCCACGGTATTCTATGCCATCATACATGCGGCTTAATACGCGTGCTGTGTCTGCCATGGATTCTTTTTTTCCGATTTGCGAACCAGAAGGGCCTAAATATGTGGTAAAAGCCCCTTGATCGCGGGCGGCTACTTCAAAGGCACAACGGGTTCTGGTAGAATCTTTTTCAAAAAGAAGGACAATATTTTTTCCTTGCAGATATTGTTCTTCTTTTCCGGCTTTTTTAGCGGCTTTGACGTGGGCAGCTAAACGTAAAAGATAGGCTATTTCTTCTTGAGTAAAATCTAGTAATTTTAAAAAGTGTCTATTCTTTAAAGGCATATATGATAATCTCTCCTGCGTGCAGACTTTTTTCCTTAAGGAAGGGTTAAATGTAGACTTTTTGCGCACAAGTGGCAAGAGCTAGTGGGGAGGGAATTAATGAAAACCACGTGTAAAGCTCATAGCGTTGTGATGAAATGAACCGCACTAGGTGTTGAGAATTTTCGTGAGTACAACATCCGCTTGCATGGCGGCGGCTTGCATAACGCGTGGCGCTAAGGGGGGGTGATTTGCAATGTCGGTGGAGAAGTCTCCAACAATAATAAGATTTTCTCCTAGGTGGCGTTGTTGCATGGGTGGGCCACCATAGCCTGCAATACCAGAAGCGCTCACACAAAAGAGATTTTTTTCTAGACACTGTTCTACTATCAATCGTTTGCATTGTGCTACGTCTAAAGCTTCTATCCATAAATCTGCTTTGGATAAAATCGGCGGCAAGGTGTTGGTATCAAGATGTATTTGTTGTAAATCTAAAGAAGCTTGCGGGCAAAGCTCCAGAAGAATTTGTGCCAGAGCGTGTACCTTGGGCTGTCCCACATGCCGAGGGAAATAGGGCTGTCTGTTTAGATTGGAGGCATCCACCGTATCGTCATCAATCAGGACGAGCTGACGTAAACCTGAGCGAATCAATAAAAGGGCAACATTGGCACCAAGACCACCTGTGCCTGCAATGCCTACAGTGGCAGTAGCTAGTTTTTCTTGCTCTTGCGGTGTGAGATAGCGTTGTAAGCCTTGTTCTAAAAGCATGTGGCCTCTTTGAAAGAATATGAAAGGGATAGATATTTTGAGGAAGGAAGCTTGGGGAGGTTTCCCTCCCCAAAAAAAGCACGGTATTTTTACTTAACTGCGGCTTGTAAATCTGCCACAGCGTCGGTTTTTTCCCAAGTAAATTCTGGTAGCTCACGGCCAAAGTGTCCGTAGCAAGAAGATTTTTTGTAGATGGGACGACGCAAGTCTAAACGTTGTGAAATAAAGAAGGGGCGCAAATCAAAGACTTCGCGCACTGCCTTGGTGAGTATTTCGTCAGAAATGTCGCTGCTTCCTAAAGAAGAAACTAAGACGGATACGGGTTCTGCCACACCAATGCAATAGGCAATTTGCACTTCGCAACGTTCGGCAAGACCAGCAGCTACAACGTTTTTAGCAATGTAGCGTCCCATATAAGCGCCGGAGCGATCCACTTTTGAGGGATCTTTTCCGGAGAAAGCGCCACCGCCATGGTGACCAGCGCCACCGTAGGTGTCATTGATGATTTTACGTCCTGTAAGGCCGCAATCACCCATGGGGCCGCCTACCACAAAGCGACCAGTGGTATTAATAAAAACTTCACAATCTTTTTCGGTGAAGAAACCAGAAGGTTCTAATACTGGGCGGATAACATGGGCGCGCACAGCTTCTACTATATCTGATTGGCTTACACCGTCAGCATGCTGTGTAGAAACGACGACATTGTTAATGCGCACAGGTTTTCCATCAACGTATTCAAAAGAGACTTGTGTTTTGCCATCGGGGCGCAAGAAATCTACAATGCCGGCTTTGCGCACACGGGTAAGCTGCTGTGAAAGTTGATGCGCCCAGTAGATGGGGGCAGGCATAAGAGTGGCAGTTTCTTTGCAAGCAAAACCAAACATCATGCCTTGGTCGCCGGCACCTTGATCTTCTGGGGCGGTGCGGTCAACGCCTTGAGCGATGTCGGGAGATTGTTTGTCGATGGAAGAAATGACAGCGCAGGTTTGCCAATCAAAGCCCATGTCAGAGCTGTTATAACCTATATCTTTAATGGTTTCGCGTACTACTTGAGCAAAGTCGGCATAACCCTTGGTGGTTATTTCACCAGCTACCACGGCCATGCCTGTGGTAACAAGGGTTTCACAAGCTACGCGAGAATCGGGGTCTTGAGCTAAAAGAGTATCAAGGATAGCGTCAGAAATTTGGTCTGCCACTT
>CAZBDD010000045.1:0-9023 GCA_964490475.1 uncultured Desulfovibrionaceae bacterium | reverse complement strand
TTTCTCGTGCGGCATCAATGGCCTTGTGGTAAGGTAGGATAAGGTGCATTTTTTTGCTGAGTTTTAGGCGTTCTGGGCCAACAGCAATACCTTTAGCAGCTAATTTGTCAATTTCTTGTAGCAAAACAAAGGGGTCACAAACAACACCATTGCCTATGCAACAGATTTTATCTTGATGCAAAATGCCAGAAGGAATAAGATGTAAAATCGTTTGTTCGTCTCCTACCTTAATGGTATGTCCGGCATTATTACCGCCTTGAAAGCGAACAATAACATCCAATTGGCGGCTGAGTAGATCTACTATTTTACCTTTGCCTTCATCGCCCCATTGGGCCCCAATTATAACCACATTTGACATATTCTTACCTCTTAACAGTCTTTCAAAAAACACCCTGTATTTGGCTTATGATAAAAGTTAAAGACTTACTCACTGTGTTTGTTACATTTCTTGCGTGTAACAACAAGGTATTAGCCTTGCGGTATGAGTGTTTCTTTTGACTTTCCGCAATTCATATTTTTTGAAAGGACTGAGGAAAATTGAGTTTTGCAACAGTCTTTTGTCTCTGCGCACATGCTTTGCAAAAATTGGCAAAGCCTTTATTAGCTACGCTATTGTAAGATAGATGTCAAACAACAGCTTGCTAGGTGCTCTCTGGGGCTTTGGGGGTAAAATTTAACTGCGTTGCTTTTGTGGGTTCAGGCGCTTTTTGTGGTGTTAAATCTTTTTCCAAAGAAAAATTAGATAGCTGCATGGGTTCCATGTTTTCAGGGCGTACTTGTTGCGCCCAGTTATGGTTAAAAAGCTGATTTTTCCAACGTTTAGCTTGTATGAAAGAAAAAACAAGAGCGGCTTCTTCCCAACGTTTTGTGGGTTCGAAACGATGCACTTTTTCTGCGTAGTTGTCCCAGAGCGCCATGAGAGAAGCTTCGTCAAGGGCATCTAGTTGACGAGCGAGGCGAAGTAAAAGTTGTTCCATATATACTCCCAAAATACAAAGCAGAATTAAATTATGTTAGGCCAGAGCTATATTAGGCTAGACTGTAAGCATAGATGAGTTCAAGAAAACAAAACTGAAGTGAAGTTAAAAAGTTTAGGGCAGAGTAATTTTTTTGCTTCCTGTAACGCATCTGCTTTTTATAGCAAGTTTTTTAGTTCTTTTTTATAAACAAAGGCCACAACAAGTCATGTTAACAAATTAGCTTCTAGAAGCCAAGTGTTTATATGCGGTTTTCGTTGAAAAATTTGTCTGTTTTCTGTGTTTTCGTAAATTGCAAGTCGCTGAGATATATGCTAAGTAATGCTAACGAAATACGAATTTTGCCAATGGCCTGCTTAAAAAAGATTATATCAAGAAAACTTAAATGTAATGCTTGTTTTAGTATTTTTTCACAGGTCGTTAAAAAACGTACTTTGCTTCGTAAGCTGTTTTGTTTCTTAACACGAAGTATTGCTTTAGCTAAAAATACATATAAGCAATTTTGACAGAATGTTATTTTTTACCATTTATTAATGAGGATACCATGAGCGACCTAAAAGATATGTACAAAAAAGTACAAAAAGATGCTTTTCCGGATACTATGACTATAACCCTAGGTACTGAAACCTTGGTGTATAAAAAACGTACGTGGAATATTGATAACGAAGAAAAAGGCTTGCGTTATGGTGAAAACCCAGGCCAACCTGCTGCACTTTATCAGATGATTGAAGGCTCTTTAACCTGTGGCGACTTAACATGGCGCGGCCCTGAGCATGGCATTGTTTCTGCCTTAAATGAAAAAAATATGTTACAGGCTGGTAAACACCCAGGTAAAACTAACCTAACGGATGTAGATAATGGTGCAAATATTTTGCAATATTTAACCGAATATCCTGCTGCTATTATTATTAAACATAATAATCCTTGTGGTGCAGCATGGTCTCGCGAAAGCATTGGTGATGCGCTTGAAAAAGCTTTTTGGTGCGATCGTATTGCTGCCTTTGGCGGAGCAGTGGTGGTGAATCGTGAACTTGATATGCAAAGCGCCACATTAATAGCTGAAAATTACTTTGAAGTGGTGGCTGCCCCTTCCTACGCTGAAGGCGTTCTTGAAGTGTTAAAAGGACGCAAAAACTTACGCATTATTCAATTGGCTGGTCTTGCACAATTACAAAATCTAACCAGCTCTTCTTTTCTCGATATCAAAAGTCTTGCTGACGGTGGTATTATTGTACAAAAATCTTTTGTTAATGCCATTACGTCACCTTGTGACTTTTTGCCCGCCACTGGTTCCGCTAAAGACGGTGTTACCGTAACCACACGTAAGCCCACACCCCAAGAAATGGATGATTTGTATTTTGCTTGGGCTGTTGAGGCCGGAGTTACCTCCAACTCTGTGATTTTTGCTCGCAATGGCGCCACAGTAGCCATTGGTACCGGTGAACAAGATCGTGTGGGCTGTGTAGAATTGGCAATTCATAAAGCGTATACCAAATATGCAGATACATTATGCTTCCGTGAACAAAATATGACTTTATATGAGCTACAATTAAAAGCGGCGCAAGATGCAGAAGCAGCAAAAATTTTAGCTGATATTGAAGCACGAACCAAAGAAGCCTGCGGTGGTCTTAAAGGCACTGTGTGCATTTCTGATGGCTTCTTCCCCTTCCGTGATGGGGTAGATGTGGCCATGGCTCAAGGTGTAACTGCCATAGGCCAGCCCGGTGGCTCCATGCGTGATCATGAAATCATTATGGCATGTAATGAAAAAAGTCCGCAAGTAGCCATGGTCTTTACTGGACAACGCTCTTTCAAGCATTAATGGACTATTTTCTTGAGGGGGAAGGGAAACTTTTGCCAAAGCCCAAAAGTTTCCCTTCCCCCTCAAACTCCCCCATCCCTTCAAAACGCTTTAATTATGAGAATGCTAGATTGGAATTTGTTCTTATGAAGGGCTGTTAAAGTATACGTTAGTAGAAATCTTTACCATACATTCGTATGGATGCGCTCCGGCTTAAAGTAGTCTTTGGGTACTGGTTGTTTCTTGGGGTGCCCTATAACTACAAAGGCCACAGGAATAATATTTTCCGGCAAAGTAAACACTTTTCTATAGCCGGCTACAAAATCCTCATTGGGGTAAACACTTGTCCATACGGCCCCCAAACCTAAACTGTGTGCCATAAGTAATATGTTTTGTGTGGCACAACTCACGCTTTGCACGGCAAAACCCTTCAATTTTTCATAATCACGGTTATAGCAGGTTAAAATTCCCAGAGGAGCTTTTTTAGCCATGCTCACAGCTTTTTTTACTTGTGCAACTTCTTCCAACTTACCTTTGTCAGTAACCACTAAAAACTCCCAAGGTTGATTATTGCCTGCGCTGGGGGCTTGCATGGCTGCTTTAAGTAAAAGGTCAATATGTTCTTGAGATACTGGATCTTCTGTATAAGAGCGTACGCTTCGGCGTGTAAAAATGGCATCCACGACACTCATATTGTTCTTTGTTTCTGCAAGTAGCGGACTGGCTTGCAAGGAAAGACTGCCAGCAGCTGCAACAAGGGTAGTGGCTTTTAAAAAACTTCTTCGAGATAACATAAAAATTTCCTGTAATAAAAATTTGTGGGGATATATAAGAATATGCGTATTTGCCAATAAGATAAGCGTTTGTAATTGTGCAGAGGTCTCTAAGTGATTGTTTACTTTAGTAAAAGCTGTATTTCAAAAGGGGCAGCTTTCTGGGTAATGCTTGCCTCAAGTATGTCGCTCAAAATAAATATATTTCCTGCAAGGTACAACTCATGCGCTTGATATTTTTCTAGTGCATCAAAAAAGCACTTGTCTTCAAAACATTCACATAAAAATTCTGCTTTAGGTATGATTAAAATATCAGGATTCTCTCGTTCTGTGCGTGTGGGCTTTTGAATTTCTACAAAATACCTTACCTGTGTACACCCATCTTTTAAGTAAAAACACAAACCTTGATTGACAGATAGGGCAAAGCCATTTTTTAAAGCTGTTTTATAAAGAATAGTTAACTTTGTCCAATAGTCCTCATATGTCCCAAAATCTTCAGGTGCAGGTATGGTGAGAAAATATCGTTGAGATATGTGTTTTGTATAAATGTTATTCTGCTGTGAAATGCCTACAAGGTCGGTAAAATGTTCGGAAGCAGAATGTAGAAAATAGAGTTTTTGGTCAAGTTCTTTTTGTACTTGCAAGGCCTTTATTTTAGCATCAGCTATCATTTGTTTGGCATCAAAACTTCCATTTTCAAGTATGTAATTTTTGAAATGCTTCAAGGGTATACCTAAAGCTACACAGAGAGTAATAATATCTAGTATAATTATTTGAGTTTTTGAATAATATCTATATTTTGTTTCAGGGTTTGTATACGCTGGTACTAAAATTCCCAAATCGTCATAATGGCGCAAAGCCCTATGGCTTACCCCTTTCATTTTCACAACTTCACCAATAGATAAATATTTTCCCATTTTTTCCCTTTTTGATTGACTCTCACATTGTGTCATACTTTATAGTGAACCTAGCATGTATCTTTTTTGCGGTAAAGAAAGAATTTTAGAAGTCGTCTCATGCTTACATAAGTATATAAGTATGAGATTCTTCAAGTAAAAGGAGTTTATAACCTATGATTAAAACAATTACTTTTAAGAATGTCTTAATATTCACATTGCCAAGTATTTCCATGATGATTTTTATGTCTGTGTATACTCTCGTGGATGGTGTTTTTGTGGCTAACCTTATCAGCACTCATGCTCTTTCCGCTATAAATATTATCTTACCTATGATTACAATTTTTATAGCTGTTGGAACTATGCTTGGCACAGGGGGCAATGCTATTTGTGCAAGGCTTTTAGGAGAAGGAAGGGCGCAAGAAGCCAAAGAGAAGTTGACTCTTTTTTGTGTCACAGGCTTCAGCATAGGAGTATTACTTACTGTATTCACACAAATATTTTTGGAGGATATTCTTCTTAGCCTTGGAGCCACTGAAGAAACATATCAATATTGTTATGATTACTTTGTTGTCTTATCATTTTTTGCCCCTTGTGCCATTTTGCAAACTATTTTTGAAAATGCCATGATTGCTTCTGGCAAACCTAAATTTGCTCTTTTGGCTCTTGTTCTTGGTGGCTTGACAAATCTTATTTTAGATTATGTTTTTATTGTATATTTTGGCATGGGTATGCAAGGTGTAGCATTGGCTACCGGTTTAGGATTTTTACTGCCAACGCTTATGGGTTTGTATTTTTTTGCTACAAAAAAAGAACAGAAAACATTGCACTTTGTATCATTGGCTTCAGATTTAAAGGCCATTTTTACTGCTTGTGCTAATGGTTCATCAGAAATGGTAACGCATCTTGCCACAGGCGTTACCACCTATTTATTTAACATAACCATGCTGAAAATAGCAGGAAATGATGGTATAGCCGCCATTACCGTGGTGCTTTATGCCCAGCTACTCATCAATACTTTTTTTATTGGATTTTCTGTAGGCATTGCCCCGGTAGTCAGTTTCTATTTTGGCGCTATGAACAAATCACGCTTAAGAAAATTATTTACTATCTGCATGAAACTTATTGGCGTAAGTTCCGTGGCTCTTGTGCTCATATCCTTTGCTATTAATGAAACCTTAGCTTCTATATTTTTAGAACAAGAGACCAAGGCTTATAACTTGACAGTGCATGGTTTTTATCTTTTTTCCATAGGCTTTCTTTTTTCAGGTATGAACATATTTGCATCGGGGCTTTTTACGGCATATTCTAATGGCAAAGTGTCGGCATTTGTTTCATTTTTGCGTACCTTTGTATTTATTACAATAGCAATACTCACTTTGCCACAATTTATAGGTATAAATGGCGTGTGGCTTGCCGTTCCCATAGCTGAATTTTTAGCCTTTATTATGTCAATATACTTTTTTATTACTTACAAAGAGCGCTATATGTATGACAATAAGCTTAAAATATCAGGGAAAACACTGTTGATTGCTTAGCAGGGAGTTAAACAACTTCTCAAGCAAGTTCTCATGTTCACAGTTTTTTAAAAGATAAGGTGCTGACATAATGATCTTTTACTCAAGAGCTTTGCGCACAAATTCGGATTTCAGCCCCATTTTACCAATACCTGGTATTTTGCAATCAATGTCGTGGTCGCCGTCTACCAAGCGGATATTTTTTACCTTGGTACCAACTTTTACCACTGCTGAGGCTCCTTTTACTTTTAAATCCTTAATGACGGTGACGGTATCCCCATCTTGTAATACGGTACCACTGGCGTCACGGACAAGGGGGGCTTTATCATTATCTGCATCCTGCTGATTCCACTCATGGGCGCATTCTGGACAAATAAAAAGGCTGCTATCTTCATAAACGTAAGGTGATTGACATTTGGGGCAGGGTGGTAGTGTGCTCATATTCTTCTCTTGGTTTGTGGGTTGCATGACGGTATATTTGCACAGAGCATTCTTTATTTAAGATACGGTATTTTTGAAAACGTATAAAAATGTTATCAGAAAAAATTGTGCAGAAGCTTTATATAGCATGGCAAGCTATCAAAAGCCAAGCTCAAAAAAAAGGTCGGTAAAAAGCAAGCTCCTTGTTCTATTTCATCATGAAAATGTCTTAAAGACAATGGAGTTACCTATAAATAATATTTGAGAATTTAATGGCGGTAGAGGTCTCCCCCATCCTCGAATGATGTTTTTGTGTCATATGTTCTTTGTTGACCTTAGAGAGCGTAAAGGATTAGGCTATTTTTAGTACATATATAACGTGTATGCGTGTATATAAAATTTGATATGAGCCAGATTACTGGCACATATACAGGGGCTGCCGGCTAGGCTAAATACGCGAACCTCCTGTTAAGATAGTCTATTTTATTTTTCTGGAGAAAAGGGGCTTTGCCCCTTCAGTTTGATGACAAAGCCCTTCTCGTGGGCTTTGCGCCGCTATTGTCAGCAAAGCTGCCAAGCGGAAAGGCACGAAAATCAATCGTTTAACGGCGCAAGTGAATTGCGCCTGCTCTTGATTTATCGGTCGTGTTGACTTTGTCAACACTCTAAAGGGGCTTTGCCCCTTTACCTTTATGCTCAAAATGTATTTGAAAAATAATTCTGCAGCAGTCTTAACTTTAGACTTTTATTAGGGAAAAATAGTTGTGAATGCAGCTCTTATCTATGGCATTTTATCGGCCTTGTTTTTTTCTCTGACCTTCATACTCAATCGAAGTATGCACTTGGATGGAGGATATTGGCTTTGGTCTGCTATTTTGCGCTATGTGTATATGTTACCGATGCTGTGGCTGGTGTTGTATAGGCGTAAACAAGTGCGGATTGCCCTTGCCGCAACGCAAGACAATAAGGGGTTTTGGCTCTTATGGAGCACGGTGGGCTTTGGGCTTTTTTATGCGCCGCTTACTTTGGCCTCGGCTTACGGCACGTCATGGCTTATAGCCGCCACTTGGCAGATAACCATAGTAGCAGGTGTGCTTTTATCGCCTTTATTTGGGCAAAAAATCCCACTTCGCACTCTGGCTATTTCTGGTATGATTGTGCTTGGTGTTTTTGTTATGCAAATAAAGACCATGCATTATGATAAAAATGCCATGCTTATGACCATTGTTCCCATGCTCGTGGCCGCTTTTGCCTATCCCCTTGGAAATAGAAAAACCATGCAACATGCCTCTGCATCTATGAACGCTTTGCAAAGAGTTTTCGTTATGACGCTGTATAGTATGCCTTTTTGGGTATTTTGCGCCGTCTATGCCTTTTTTCAAAGTGGTTTACCTAGTCTTGAGCAGCACCTACTTTCCTTTGTTGTAGCAATCAGTTCAGGTGTTATAGCCACCTATCTTTTTTTTGCGGCAACAGACATGGTAAAGAAAAATACTAAACAACTTGCTGTTGTTGAGGCAACGCAATCCGGTGAGGTTCTTTTTACTTTCTTGGGTGGCATTGTCTTTTTAGGGGATGCATTCCCTTCACATATAGAACTGTGCGGTGTGGCGCTTATAGTGCTGGGCATGATTATTCACAGTGTGACTGCCAAAACAGCGTAAAGTTGCTTACTTTCTTTTCCACAATAAAGCCCCTGCATGATGTCTTATGCAGGGGCTTTTGTAATTATGTTTTCGAAATAACACTAGTGTTATTGCTTTATATAGTCGCCTGACATAATAGCACCTGCACCGCATGAATAAGGGTTAAACCCTTGGAAAGAAAAGCCTCGTGCTATTGGAGCTAATTCAAGGGGAGGATTCTGACTAAGAGTCGGGTCATTGGCTCCCTTATGAGGGCAGAGAAAAATGCCGCTACTTTGATAGGTGCAAATACTTTCAAACCTACACGCTTCACGAGGGCTTTTATCATAAATTATTAAGCGTATGCCATTGGAATTATTTGGTGCAGCCGTAACTACTGCCCTATACATTACTTCATCAGTCTTAGTCCATTCATTTCTTACTAGATGTGCATATTCTCCCAGAAGTTTTTGTTTTAACGCTGGCGACAACGCGCCCTTTGCGGACGATGTAGGCAAGCTTAATTGCTTGCTGAGCGTATCAAGCTCTTTACAACCCATAATAAAGAAAGACAGCATGAGGACACAAAGTAGTAATGATTTTTTGAAAGAAAATGACATAACAGCTCCTGTTTTTGTATAAAACTACCAAATGATTAATGTATTGGCATATACATGCAAAGTCAAGCGCCTATGCTATGATGCAATATGTTTACTATACCGTATTTAGCAGAATCCTTAGCCACATTCCATTTGTTATGCGAGGCCTTGCAAGTGGAGCCTTACACATTTATGGCTGCTTCTAGATGCCCTTGCCAGTGGTCTTATGCTTGCCTTTGGCATACGGCTTGCTTTTGTTAAAGATTCTTAGCAATCTGTTGAGCTCTTCGGGGTTTTTAATAAAATAACAATAGATTACATCAATATAGATTAGGGATTTACAAAGGATTGACTTATAAAATGTTGGGAAAAAAAGCACTTAAACCGTTTTGGCCTAAGTGCTTGATTTTCTGGG
>CAZBDD010000044.1:0-9050 GCA_964490475.1 uncultured Desulfovibrionaceae bacterium | reverse complement strand
ATACACTTATGCTAGATTCGCTCCCCTTATGTGTACATTTTTGGGATGAAAATTTCCGACTTATCTACACAAACTTAGAGGGCGCTAATACTTTTGGCTTTGATTCTAAAGAAGAATATCTTGATAACTTTGAAAGAACTTTACCTGAATTTCAAACCAATGGCGTACGCACCAAAGACTTGATGACGCAGATGATTGACACTGCTTTTAGCTCAGGCATAGCCACAGGAGAAGTAGTGTGCCTGCACGCCTTTACAGAAGTGGAAATTCCTTTTGAAGTTACAGTCATGCGCACATCGTATCAAGGCAAACAGGGCCTCATCGCTTATCTTACAGACTTACGCGAACACAAAGCCATGTTACGCGAAATTGCTGATAATGAAAAAGAGTTACGTGTTGCAAAAGAAATCGCTGAAAAAAGCACGCAGGCAAAAAGTGAATTCTTAGCCAATATGAGCCATGAAATACGCACACCTATGAATGGCATACTAGGTCTTTTACACCTTTTAGAGAAAACCACCATGAGTGAGTTGCAAGAAAATTATGTCAAGAAAAGCGTACTTTCTGCCAATAATCTCATGCGTATCATCAATGATATTCTTGATTTTTCAAAAATTGAAGCGGGCAAGCTAGAAATGGAAGAACACCCCTTCACATTGCAAGGTATTTGTCAAGACGTCATGGATTTATACGAAACTATAAGTGCAGAAAAAGGCTTGCATTTGCATATTCACGCAGACACTTACGCTACAACATTCTTACTGGGCGATGCTTTGCGTTTAAAACAAGTACTTTTTAATCTTGTAAGTAATGCTATTAAATTTACTCGTTCCGGCACCGTATCTTTAGAAATTGAAAGCTCTTTACGCAATCAACACGAACTGTACTGCCAATTTGCCGTACGAGACACAGGTATTGGCTTAAGTCCACAGCAAATTGACCGACTTTTTTCTGCTTTTTCTCAGGCCGACAGCAGTATTAGCCGCAAATATGGAGGTACAGGGCTTGGACTCCTTATTTCACGCAGTATTATTACCATGATGCGCGGCAACGTGTGGGTAGAAAGTGAATTGGGCAAGGGCTCCACATTCTTTTGCACAGCTATTTTTGCCATTGCTGACGAAAAAATTACATATGCAGACATTTATAACGCTGACTTAAAACAAGAAAAAACTACGTCAGGTAAAGAAGGTGGGCATTTACTCTTGGTAGAAGACAATGAAATTAATCAGCTTGTGGCTCAAGAGATTTTATTGGTTGCTGGCTATAGTTTAGATATTGCCAATAATGGACAGGAAGCTTTAGAAATGCTGAAGAAAAATGTCTATGATGCTATACTTATGGATATTCAAATGCCCATTATGGACGGCTATACCGCCGCAGAAAAGATACGCGAACAAAAAGCATTGACCACATTGCCTATAATAGCCATGTCGGCCCATGCCATGAAGGGCGACAAAGAAATCAGTATTTCCCACGGCATGAATGACCATATAACCAAACCCATTGAGCCAGAAAAGCTTTATGCAACATTACGTCAGTGGATTTCTAAAAACACCGAAAAGTAATGGACAGAAATTTTACTAGAGCATATAGTCGGTATTTCCTTAACTTTTACAAATAGCCTGATAAAGAACTTGCACAGCGTAACTTTTTTTTGTAATATCGCGCCACTGATTAAAACTCCCTATCAGTCTGTAGAGAAAACATATTCCTGCAGATTGTGCGTGTTCTTTATGATATGAGGCCTCACCCTCTGAAGGTCTTTTCGTGATAATTTCTGCTTACTGCGCATCCTCCTTTTTAAAACAAGATTTTTCATACAGGACGACGTATAATAAGAAATATTAGGGAATAATTAAGGAAGAATATGGATACAACGCAAAATCCTTGTAAAACATTGCCCCGCACATTATACGTGGCCTTATGGTTTCCTCTAGCATCAGAGACATTTGTTTTTTATGAAGTAGAGAAATTTTTTACGCAAAATATGCCCGTTTCTGTTATAACCCTTTACGGCAAAAAGCATACAAATCTTGCTGAACATATTCGTAACTCTGCCATTCCCATTGAAAATTTTGGTATTCCTGCCTGCGGTCATATTTTTGCTGCCTTATGGCGTCGTTTCCGCAAAGAACCCAAAAAAACCACTCATATACTACGCACATTACTTTTTCGACGTTGGCGTGATTTAGAAATGCGCCTTGAAGGGGCTTGGGCTTGTTTCAGCGGTTTTTACTTGGCAGAACGTTGTAAAGATTTAGGCATAGAGCATATCCACACACCTTGGGCCAATGGCCCCGCCACAGCAGCATGGGTAGTAAACTACTTAGAAGATATACCTTTTTCCTTTACAGCCCGCGCTGGCGATGTGCGCCCACCTGACGGTTTTTTGCAAGAAAAGCTTGAAGCATGCGCCTTTGCACGCTCAGAGTCTTCTTATCAAATACCTCTCATGGCATCATTTTTGCCCAAAGAAGCGCATGACAAACTCTATATTACTTACAATGTACGCACCCTTTGTGCCGAAGGGCAAGCACAAGTGCCCATGCAAGCCCCTTGTAAAATTTTAGCCATTGGCAGACTTGTTGAAACCAAAGGTTTTCAATATCTTATTGAAGCAGTAGCCCTACTCATTCAATCCGGCGTTCAAGTGCAATTAGACATTGCTGGCTCTGGTGCGTGGATGGGTAAATTAAAACAATGCATCGCCACCCATAAAATGGAAGCTCATGTTAATATGCTAGGCTTTGTAACCCATGACAATATCTTGCAACATATCCTTGCTAGCGATATTTTCTCCATGCCAAGCGTTGTTAAACGGCATGTGGAAGATTGCGATGGCCTGCCTAATGTGGTCATTGAAGCCATGAGCTATGGCTTGCCTGTGGTTGCTACAGATGTAGCAGGCATGAAAGACGTGCTAAAAGATGGTGAAACTGGCTACCTAGTGCCTCAAAGAGACGCAAAAGCATTGGCTGAAGCTTTACGCAAAATGGTAGAAGACCCCGATAATGCTAGGCGTATGGCTGCCAATGCCAAAGAACTTATGAATACCATGTTTGACAGTACAGCCAACCTTGAGCGTGTACGTCAACTTTTTTGCCAATACACACCCAAAAAATAGTTACCATGAGAAAAGAACCACTTTATGTGAGTATTGTTGTTGATACAGAAGAAGAAGGCCTTTTTTCAGGGCGTTTTCCTCGTAAGGTTACTGTAGACAATGTGGCACAATTAGCGTGCCTTGCCCCGCTCACCGAAGAATGCGGCATTCCCATGACCTTAGTATGTGCCCACCCTGTCTTTACCGATGCCACAAGCCGCCGTGTGCTCGATCTTATGCGCACAAAGTATGGCGCAGAAATTGGTGCTCATTTACACTATTGGAGCACCCCCCCCTACAATAAAGAAGAGCTTTCCAGCGATGTTATGCTTTCTTATACAGAAGCTAAACATCTGCCTCAAGAAGAGCTTAATCAAAAATTTCAAGCTCTTTTTTCTGTGGCAAAAGATTTTTGTGGGCATCCAGTCACCACCTTTCGTATGGGACGTTGGGATATGGCAAGGGAGCTCTGGCCTCTTTTGGCACAAAACGGTATCACCGTTGATTCATCCATTCGTCCTTGGCAATACCCTCATGGTTGGCGAGATTTTTTTTATGCTCCCACACAGCCTTATTCTGTAGAAGTGGGTGACAAGGTTATTATTGAAATACCGGATACATCTGTTCCCCTTCTTCCCATCACCCCCGGTGTTACCAAAGCTTTATACAACGCGCCTCCTTTTTTAAAACATAGTTGGCACAAAAGCGTGGTTATGTTACCAAGTTTTGTACACCACAACTTAGCATATATGAAAGCAGCGGCTTTGGTTATGTTAGCCCGTGGCGATCGTGTTCTTAATTTAACATGCCATTCCACAGAAATTGTCGGCGGTGCCACCCCCCATGTGCCCAATCAAGCAGCCGCAGACAAAGTCTTGGCTAGAGCAAAAGAATTTTTACTTTGGCTGGCAAAGCGTGTGCCTGTGCGCGGTATTACATTGGGACAGCTAGCAAAAGAAAAAGATCTGCACATTCCTAAACTTACAAAAGATCAATACGCGCTTCCAGGAGATTGGCATCCCTAGCAAACTAGGCATTTTCATACTTTTTTTGCTTGCTGTAAACGTTGCATCAGGCAAATGCCCAGTCGCAAAAAGAGCAAAGCAATGACTATTTGTAAAAAGCCATTGCTAAACAAAAGCCCATAATTCTCTTGCACAATAAAGCGGTACATATCATAAATATAGGTAGAAAAAGTAGTAAAAGAGCCTAAAAAAGCCACTAAAAGCAGTCGTGCAGCCATTATCCTCTCTTGCGTATAAACCCACCCTAGCCCAAAAAGAAAACACCCCACAACATTTACGACAAAAACACCCCATGTGAGCGCTAGCTCTTGCCCAAAAAAAGCAAGCAACTCTATAATGATAAAACGCAAAGACGCGCCTAAGGCACTACAAATTATAAAAAGAGCAAAGGTTTTTAGCATATTTTTTCAAATTTTACGTTCATACAATTATGTATAAACATAGTACAAGTCAAAGTTTTATTATATCATAGCTCGTTTTTCAAAGTCGCCACTTAATAAATATATAACAAACTGTTGAAAAAGTCGATTTTCTGCATAGTATTCAAAAAATATAAACTTCCATTGCAATCTCTGCACATTTCATGCACTTGATGTATTCCTAGGATTACGCTAGTATTCCCCCCATAATTTCTATCGAAGGAGTGCACACTATGTACACCACAGTTTTTGCCCCCATGCGTTACTTTCTTTTATGTTCTCTCTGTATACTGGCTACATTTTGCTTTATACAAACACCCCATGCCTTAGCCGATGAAAAATCAGAAGCACAAGAATATTTTGACCAAGGCATGATTGAATATGAAAAAGAAAACTTTGAAAAGTCTCATGAGCTTCTTGAAAAATCAGCTGAAATGGGTCATGGCGATGCCCAGTACCAAATGGGTATTTTATACTATAAAGGACAAGGCGTTGCAAAAGACAATGAGAAAGCCGCTTTTTGGTATGGAAAAGCTGCAAAGCAGGGTATTAAAGATGCTCAAAACAGTCTAGGCAACCTTTATGACGAAAGCAAAAAAAGCATTACAGAAAATGCAGGAAAAGCCAGTGACTGGGTGGAAGATACCGCTAGTGAAAGTTATAATCAAGCTAAAGAATTCATGAAAGGTTTTGGATCTGACTAATAAAGCCTTCGCACAGTAAATTGTATAAAAACTTTAAAAGTCAGTTAAATTAGGTTACTCATGTAACGAGAGATGTTCACAGCGGCAAAACCTTGACAAAGATAGGGGATTTCGGGTAAAAGTTACGCCCTTAGACGTCGGTTTTACATAAAATTAGCCCCCTACTACCTAGATAGTTTCTATGTGCATAGATTGTGGTTTTTTATTTTTATTACAGACGTCTACTTGAACAAGCTAAGACAAAAAAGTACCCAAAGGGCTGTAAATGCGTTGCGTATTGTACAGCCATTTGCATTTATATTTTTAAAATTCACTGCATTTTATTTGAAAGGAGTTTTCCGTGTCCAATACCCCTAATTTCCCTAAGCCTACACCCCAAAATCCCACAGGCCAAGGGCCTTTACTCAACGAAATCCAAACCGAGGTTTCTAAAGAAGCAGAACCCTTTTTACAATTTCTTACTACCCATGCCTTAAAAATTATGGGTGTATTAGCTTTTTTTGTTCTTATTGTGGCTGGTTATGGTGTGTATAATTGGCACCAAGGCAGTACCTTAAGTGCAGCACAAGCAGAACTTGCCACCCTTGTTCTTGAAAAAAAGGGCGATGAACGCCTTAACGCCTTGGAAGCCTTTATAAAAACTGCTCCCAAAGAGTTACAGATTACCACCTTATTAAATATGGCCGATGGCGCCATGCAAGATAAGGCCTATGAAAAAGCGGCTGGTTTTTATGGTCGCATTGCTGACCAAGAAAAAAGTAGCGCCATGGGCATTCTTGCTACATTTAATCAAGGGCAAGCACTCATGTCTGCGGGCAAAGCACAATATGCCTTACCCATATTAGAAAAACTTGCTGAGGCTGTACCGAACGATCAAAAAAGTATTATTCAACAAAGTATTGTGGAAGCAGCCTTACAAAGCAAAAACCCTGCCAAGGCCAAAGCCACTTTGGAGGCCATGGCCAATGCTATAAGTGGTAGTGAAGCTGAATTATTACGCCACCGCGCACGCAACATACCCCTTTCTGCACCTGCAAAAGCCGAATAGCAAGGCCTATGGCATACGCATTTTTTGACCTGCTGTTGAAAAATGCTTGCTTTATTATTTTTTCACGGGCCATTAGAAGTATATTTTTTAATGGCCTGTTATACCAAATACCGTGAAAACACAGTAAAAAGGAGACTGCATGAGCCATCCTCTATTGCAGGAAGATGCCGGAAGCACCCATTTATTGCTTGGCAACGAAGCTATTGTTCGTGGGGCCTTAGAAGCCGGTGTCAATGTTATTACCTGCTATCCTGGTACGCCTTCATCAGAAGTGCCAGATACCTTCTATCGCATTGGCAAAGTTGGCGGCAACGAGCGTTATCGCATGGAATATTCTGTCAACGAGAAAGTGGCTCTTGAGGTAGGTGCTGGTGCTTCCCTTGCCGGAGCCCTCACCCTCGTGACCATGAAGCACGTGGGTGTCAATGTAGCTGCTGACCCCTTATTTACTACCGTTTACACAGGGCTTCCTGGCGGGCTTGTATTGCTCTCTGCCGATGACCCAGGTTGCCACTCTAGCCAAAACGAGCAAGACAACCGCTACTATGCGCGTTTTGCTTCCATGCCCTGTTTCGAGCCTTCCACCGCTGCCGAAGCCTGTGCCATGACTCGTGATGCACTACTACTAGCAAGAGAGTATGAACAGCCCGTACTTTTGCGCACAACCACACGCTTAAACCACCAACGTGGGCCAGTAACTTTTAATGCCCTTCCTGCCCCTGCAGATATCAAGCCCTTTGAGCGCTGTCCTCAGCGTTTTGTGCCTGTACCTGCCGTAGCAAGAAACAGACACGTGATTCTTGAAGAAAATATGAAAAAAATTCAAGGTCTCGTGGAAAAATATTACCTACGCACCAAGGGTGAAAATGCCTCTCTTGGCATTATTACCACCGGCATTGCCAGAGCCTACTTAAATGATGCCCTTATGGCGCGTGAAGCCGACAATTGGCGTGATAAAGTCGATATATTAGAACTCGGCATGACTTGGCCTTTGGCTGAAAATGCACTTATAAACTTCTTAAAAGAGCATAGCACCGTACTCGTACTCGAAGAAGGTGCGCTTTTGCTAGAAAACGAAATTCGTGCTCTTGCACAACAAGCTGATCTCAAGGTGCGTATAGAAGGTAAGGACGATATTCTTACCATTCAAGGAGAATATGATTTCTCTAAAGTAAGTAAAAAACTTGCGCGTCTTTTTGGTGAAGACATCCCAGCACAAAGCCAAGAAAGTGCCCATGCACTGCCCATGCCCAATCGCCCCCCCAATCTGTGCGCCGGCTGTTCACACCGCGCCGTATACTATGCGGTACGTTCTGTTTTTGGTGATGAAGCGCATTATCCCAGCGATATTGGCTGCTATACCCTTGGAATTCTGCCCCCCTTGCGTATGGCAGATTTCCTTGTCTGCATGGGAGCTTCCATTTCTGCCGGATCTGGCTTTGCATCCATTTCACCCAAACCAGTGATAGCTTTTATTGGTGATTCAACCTTCTTCCATACAGGACTCAATGGTCTTGCCAACGCTGTTTTTAATAAACACAATCTCATCTTGGTTATTTTAGACAACGGCACCACCGCCATGACAGGCCATCAGCCTAATCCCGGTATGGATCAAGAAGTACTAGGATCTGCCTCTTTACATTTGGATATAGAATCCATTGTACGCGGTATGGGTGTACCACATGTGCGCAAATCCAAAGCCTATAACTTACGCTCCACCGTAAGAGCTTTAGAAGAGCTTAAGGCTGAAAGTGGTGTTCGTGTGCTTATTGCTGAAGAACCTTGTGTCTTATATGCTCGCCGCACTTTGAAGAGAAATCCCTCTCAAGTGGCTTATGTGGCAGAACAAAATGACGATGCAAAAAGATGTGTAGAAAACTTTGCTTGTCCTGCATTTGTGCGTGACGACAAAGGCATTCATGTGGATCCAACACTTTGTGTGGGCTGCATGGTATGTCTGCAAGTGGCCCCTAAAGCTTTTAAAGCACAACGCAGGGAAAAGGTGTAAATATGCAATCACGTCTTCGTATATATATGACGGGCGTTGGCGGTCAAGGAACCCTTACTGCCACCACCCTACTTGCCCGCGTGGCATTGGATCAAGGTTTGCAAGTAGTAGCCGGAGAAGTGCACGGCATGGCTCAACGTGGCGGTGTTGTAGAATCTGTGGTTTTACTCGGTGGCTGGCTTTCCCCAAAATTAGGACATGGTGAAGCCGATGTAATCATGGGTTTTGAACCATTGGAAACCTTGCGCGCCCTGCCCTATTTAGCACCTGGCGGCAAAATTTTTTCCAGCATAGACCCACTGGCACCTGTAAGTGTTTGCCTTGGCAACGAAGTGTATCCTCCTTTGGAAGACATTAAAACTGCCATCACAAATAAAAGTAGCGACGCTGTTTTTATGCCATGTCGTAGTCTTGGTGTTGAAGCCGGTTCTATTCAGGCTGGCAATACTACTTTACTTGGCGCCCTCTGCGCCACAGGCATGCTTCCCTTTGGGGCTGAGGCCATTGAAAGTGGCATTCGCAAGTTTTTGGCACCCAAAATTGTGGATGTAAATATCAAGGCTTTAGAATTAGGTATGCAATACGGTAAGTAATAAACTCATAATCCTTTGAAGATGAGGGGTAATCTGTAAAATCAGTACAAAAAAGACTGATTACGCAGATTACCCCTTTTTTTCAACGGACTGCTAGTTGATGCGATAATGACACCCTATACTTTTTCTATTTCTCATGGCAGCCTG
>CAZBDD010000043.1:0-9170 GCA_964490475.1 uncultured Desulfovibrionaceae bacterium | reverse complement strand
ATGTAAATATTCCTGTAAACTCCAGCGACCATCATATGCTGGAAGAAGCAGAACAAGTAGCAGCCAGAGTCATGTATACAGCGCAAGAAATGGGCGGTGCTGTTTCCGGAGAGCACGGCATAGGCATTACTAAAATTGCCTTTTTACAGCAGGAAAAAATCGAAGCTTTACGTCAATTTAAAGAACGCGTAGACCCACGCGATATTTTAAACCCTGCTAAATTGGTTAATAAAGAATTGCCCGTGCGCCCCTTTACCTTTTCTTTTAACGGGCTCATTAATGATATAAAAGAAAGTGGCTTGCCAGACAAAGAACAGCTTATGCATTTGCTCAGCCTAGTACAAAACTGTACACGCTGTGGAAAATGTAAACATGTATGCCCCATGACCTACCCAGAGCGTTCCATGCAATGGCACCCACGAAATAAAAATATGGTGCTGGGCATGCTGTTAGAAGCCATCTACTACACTCAAGCTAACACAGGGCGCCTTGATGAAAGACTTTTACAACATGTAAATACTATTTTTGAACACTGTACTGCTTGTGGTCGCTGTTCCTCTGTGTGTCCTGTGCGTATTCCTTCTGGGGAGGTAGCCATTGCATTACGCAGCATGGTAGAGAGCAAAGGCTTTGGCGGGCACCCCATTAAATCAAGAGCTTTGCGATGGCTTGTGGCAAGCCCTCAAAATCGTATACCAAAAATGGCAAAATTAGCATCTTTAGGACAAAAAACTCAAAATAAGATGCATAATTTCATACCGAAAAACTGGACACGCAAATTGCAAAATCCACTTTTTTCTGGCAAGGGCGCTAAAATTGGCTATACAAATGTTTATGAATCTCTAAAACTACATCGTGGACATATCTTCACTAGCGCCTCGGCAGATAAAGCGCCTGTCATTTATTTTACGGGCTGCGGCGGTGCTTTGTTTTATGATCGAATAGCTACAGCTGGATTACTGCTTTTACTTAAAGCCGGTCATAGTGTCATCATACCACCTAAGCATTTATGTTGTGGTTACCCTTTACTCACCGCAGGTATGGAAAAATCGTATAAGCGCAATCGCGAAGCAGTACGTAAAATGCTTGCAGAAATATATAACGAAGGCAAAAATGCCGGATTTGAAGCAAAATATATTGTTACTGGCTGTGGTACGTGTATTGAAAGTATACAAGCCACCACTGAAAGCCTTGGCTTAGAACATAAAGATATCGTGCAGTTGGCTTTGGAAAACCTTACCCCCTTGCCAAACTTAGACGGCGCACCACGTTTATACCACGAATCTTGCCATATAGAATGGGCCGGTTTGCCTAAAGTCAAAGGCAGAACTAAGGTTTTGCAAACTTTATCAGCCTTTACCGGAGCCTCATTCCCTACATCCCCTGGTTGTTGCGGAGAGTCCGGCATGGGATCCATGACCTCACCTCATATTTATAACTTGTTGCGTCAAAGAAAAAGTAATAATATTGCCGAGGCACTAGGTAACTATGCAGGGCCAGTTATTGTTTCTTGCCCTTCCTGCAAAGTAGGCATAGGACGAATTTTGGAAAATTTGCACATCAAACGCCCAGTACTACATGTATCAGAATGGTTAGCACAGCATTTAAATGGCCCAGAATGGAGGCAAACTTTTAAGAAAAGCGTATTAGAAAGCAAAACTTCCATACGCGAAGTAAAAATATAAGCTTTAATACGGTAAAGTGTTGCAATTAAACTTATACTCTTGTATCCTCAATGCATATATTAGAGGGAGGTCTATATGTCTGAAGATCAAAAAAAAGCGTCTCGGTCAGTTTTATTTTTAACTTTTGGTATAGTACTTATACTTTTATTTGGGGGCGCCCTTTTTTCCATGGAAAGGTACTCTGCGGCTCAGCGCGATGCCCTAAATGAAGCTCAGTCCACAGCCATCGCTATAACTGATGTCAATAAAATAGACGCGGCTTTAGACGGTAAGCTTGTATCTGCACAAGGAAAGATAACCACTGCTGAAGCCATTAAAGATTCTCTCTTTGGCTTAGAAATTGATGGCCTAGGCTTAGTGTATTCAGTAAGTTATTATCAATTTATACACACTGATGAAGATGATAGAACTGAATGGACCACCAGAGCCGAACCCTACGATGATAATGATGCAGACGCTGTAAACACTATTATTCTTAGAAATGTCAAGAATGACATTAGCTATGTATCCAAAGCCTCCTTAGGTGCATACACATTAGACGCTGATCTTTTGGAAAGTCTCGTGAAAGCCAGTGCCTATAAACAAAACTTTACGCCACAGCAATTGGAAGCAATACACGAACAAATTTTAGAAGACGCCAAAAAATCACGCAATGATGCTGATAGTGTAGAAGCCTACATTGCAGCCCAAAAAGCGGGAGAAAAACCAAGCCTGCTTGCTAAAATAATGTACGACGAACTATACCTTGGCTTTGACCCCAAAAAACCACGTTTGGGTGATATGCGGGTGACATTTTATACTATTCCCATGCAAGATGCCAGCTTGATAGCTACAGTTAAAGGCGATACATTGCAAACGTATAAAGACGCAAGGGGCAAGGATATACCACTCATCTACCCTGGTAAAATATCAAGCGAAGAAATTTTACAAAAGCGCATCGAAGAAAGCTATGACAATATCTGGTTATTAAGAGCTATTTTCGCCATATTTATTATTCTTGGTGGACGTGCTGTCATTTCCTATCTATCGCGTGCTGAAGTTACAAACAAGAGCGAAGAAAGCGTCAGCTATACTACTGTCTTTAGTGGAGAAAAGGCCACTCAGGAAACAAGTGATGACTATATGCAACGTGTATATGGATCCCCTTGGGTTTCTAGTATTACCTTTGGTCTTATATTGGCTCTCCTGGTTTCTTTTGCAGGACGCATGATTATTTAATCTTTTTTTAAGTTTTATATAAAAATCCGAAATATGCTTATCATTTTTCGGATTTTTATTTTCTTTTGTGGCATTTTGCAAACAAAGCCTTGACACTATGGAAAAGATTTTGCAAGGTTCGTATGAGCAATTCTTCTATATAAAGGGTTCTGCACAATTATTTTCAAATAAATTTTAAGCATGAATGCAAAATAAAATATAACTAAGCAAATTGCACATGCAGAACAAAAAATACAAAAATTAATTATTTAACAGAAAATCAAAAAAACCTTATTCTTGATTTTTGGTTGCATGGGCTTGCACCAAAGCTCCAAAAGCCACCGCACAATGAATTGTGCAGGAGCCTTATATTATCTTAGCTTTTAAACACAAATTGCTGTTTCAAGCTCTTTTTCTTGTTGACAATACATCGAGCTTCCCCTAAAGCTAACGCCGTAAAACCTTTAACCTATTTCTTTACTTTTTGGAGATACACATGACAAAAGCAGAACTAGTAGAAAAAATCTATGCCAAAGCTGGTCTTCCTACCAAGACTATGGCGGAAAGCGCTTTAGACGCAGTTGTTCAATCTGTGCGTGAAGCTTTAATTGCTGGTGAATCCGTAACTTTTACCGGTTTTGGCACATTCAAAGTGAGCGAACGCGCAGCTCGTAAAGGTCGTAACCCACGCACTGGCGCAGAAATAGAAATTGCTGCAAGCAAAGTGGCTAAGTTTACCCCAGGTAAACAATTAAAAGACGCTTTAAAGTAAATTCTGTATCAGGCTGTTGAAAACAAATGATTTTCGACAGCCTGTTTAAAAAAGCTGTCATATATACAGACAAAAAGCCCTCCGCATGATTACAGAGGGCTTTTTATTATAAATTGCAGATTATTTAAAAAAGTATGCCACGACTTGTAGAAGCAGCTGCTATCTACAAGCTTTGTTTTATCATTCCTAGCTCTTCCATACGCAAGAAGACTTGGCGACCTATCCAAGCATCGGTGGCAGCATAAGTAATTTGTCTCTCTGAAAGAACTTGAGCTGACCAATTAGAACATTGCGATCCCTTAGATATACGATAATCAAAAAAATTAGCTGCAAGATTTCGTAAACCTTGCGTTTCCAATTTATTGTCGCGCGCCACATTCCCTAAATCCACAAGTCCAGCGGGTTCAAAAGGGTAAAGCTTTTGCAATTCACGCATATCATCAAAAATACTAACGCCCACCTTTAGAATCTGTGGGCTAGCTAAAAGCTCTGCTAGTGCTTCTCCAAAAGGAACCCACATAAGCTGTATAAGATAAACAGTATGCTCCCCGGCTAATTGCACCAAAGCAGGGTCATTAAGCTTACCTTTACGAAAGGAAGGTTTTGTTTCTGTATCAAAACCAAGAACACGCTCATTTTTTAAAATTTGCAGAGCATCTTCTAAGGCTTTGGTTTCAGTTATCAATTCAATGGGGCCCTCGTATCGAACAATGGGCAAGGCATTAATATCGTCCTTAGTTAGCTTACGTTTATAATGTTCTGAGAGCATAGCTTTTATTTTCCAATACAAAAGTTTGCAAAAATTTTATCTAAAAGTTCGTCAGGGGTATCGAGACCTGTAATTTGGCCTAATATGGCCACAGAGGCATCTAAGCGTACAGCACATATATCATAAGGAAGCTGCGCCTCAACATCAGATAAAAGTAAGGATAGCTCTTCAGCGGCATCTTGTAGCAATAGAGCCTGCCGCAAATTGGGGACGACATCCTTTGCTTGTGGCTCTAGAGGAGTATAGTCATCGCCCTGTCCGCCTAGCACGCGCTCTTTTATAGTAGCGCATAACACATCAAGCCCAAATCCTTGCTTGGCTGAAATGGTGACACATTTTGCTTCAAGCCCCTGCCATGCGCTAGGTAAATCAATATTTGGTGCCACATCGCACTTATTCCATACCAATATTGTTCCCATTTTTTGCGCCAGCTCCAAGCCCTCTTGTCCCAAAGCCGCAGCCCCGTCGGCACCTAAAACCCCATCTAATACCAATAACACAGCATCTGCAGCGGCAATACGTTCTCTGCTACGATCTATGCCCAGTCGTTCTACAGTATCTAAAGCTTCACGTAAACCAGCAGTGTCTGTTAACTTTATGGCAAGGCCATCAATAAGTAAACCTTCTTCTAAAAAATCTCGTGTGGTGCCAGGGATATCTGTTACCAAGGCTCGATTATAGCCAAGCAAAGCATTTAAGGTAGAAGACTTGCCAGCATTAACAGCGCCTGCCAATACCACCGATGCCCCCTCTTGCCAAGGACGAGAACGATTATACGCCGTCAATAAGTCCACCACATGAACACGCACTTCTTCTACCACACGCCCAAATTCTTGCGGGCTTAAACACTCCACTTCTTCATCGGGAAAGTCCACCGCCACACAAAGTTCCATGCGTAAGCGCTCTAATTTTTCGCGAAGTGCTATAACTTTTTCCCCTAGTAATCCCTCAAGTTTGGCGGCGCCCAAATGCAATGCTGCGGTATTTTTAGCAGCTATCATTTCTGCCACAGCTTCTGCTTGGGTCAAGTCCATACGTCCGTTCATAAAGGCACGACGTGAAAATTCACCGCGCTCTGCCAAGCGTACCTGAGAATGAGCGGTAATATGCTCTAATAAAGTAACTATTAAAGCCTGACCACCATGACAATGAATTTCTGCTACGTCCTCACCGGTAAAAGTACGAGGGCCGGGCATAAAGACCCCAAGGACATCATCTAAAGTGTTTCCTTGAGCTGTAATAAAGTGCCCTCTATGCAAAGTCCAAGGGCGAAATTCTGAAAATGTTTTGGAGGCGGGGCGAAAAATTTTATGCAAGGTAGCTTTGGCTAATGAGCCAGAAATGCGTACAATACCAACACCTCCGCTTCCCAAGGGAGTGGCTATGGCAGCTATGGTATCATGATGATTCATGTCTTTATCTATCCTATCCCTCTATCTAATGACATATAAAATACATCCTTTTTCATAAGCCTGTTAAAAAAATATACTAAAATTGTAGCCGTGAGCACAATAGCATATTTTTACAGTCAATAAAATCGAAATCAGGCAATAAGTACATAGAGCTAAGAAAGTATATAAGTCATTTTTTACTGCTATAAGGAATTGCATTTTTTAACGGATGCATAAGCCACTTTTAGTGGATAATATCTACTAAAAGTGGCTTAAAAAAATCCGTTATATATTTTATTAAGAGCGTTTGCGTTGAATAATAACTCTTTTTAGTGGTCCATCACCCGAGCTGCGGGTCACAAGGTCTGTCACTTCTTGTAAAGCCACATGTACTATACGACGATGATAAGAAGATAAAGGACGCGTAGAATGCGGCTTGCCCGTAGTGCGCACTCTTTCTGCCAAAACAAGGGCTAAATCGCTGAGCTTTTCGTCCTGTCTGGTGCGGTAGTCGCCTGCATCTAATTGCACCCTAACCACGGCATCCATTTCGCGAGAAACAATACGCGAAATCACATATTGCAAGGCAGCTAAAGTTTGACCTTCACGCCCAATAAGCAAACCAGAATTTTCTTCGCAATCTAAGTGAACTTGAATGCGACCTTCATGCAGCTTCATGGACATAGGCACTTCGCCCACTATGTAGCGCGTGAGCAGACCCACAACTTCCAATGTCACTTGGCTTAAACGCTCTTGATCCAATTCGTGCAAAGGAATGCGACGTACATTTTCTGTTTCTTCACCATCATCAAAAGTGGTATTTCCGCCTTCTTCTGATATGTGCGCATGAGGCGCAGGGCTATGCATGTTTCTAGAGTGAGCTTTGCGATGTTCTGAGCGAGAATCATAGCGTCGTTCACCACGACCTGTGCTGCGCGTTGCGTCTATCTTATTACCATCTACATCATCAGGCAGAGCATAAATATCATCGTTTTCATGACGTTGATGTCGCTGACCATGCTCTTTCTGCCCTTTAGGTTGATTGCGTGCCAATCTTTCTTTTCGACCCTTTTCTTGTTCTTTAGAAATGGGCTTTTTGCCATTACGACCTTGCTCTGCTTTTTCAGATTTTTCTGTGCGTTGAGCTATATCTCGAGAGTCGCGCGGTTCCTTTGATTCACGCGCTTCACGTGCAGCGGAACGCTGGCCTGCATCGCGTTTTTGCCCTTGAGCATCAGCATCCGCAGAGCGCCCCCGTGAAGGTTTAACGGCTCTAGTATCTTTTACTTCTTTAGAATCCTTTCCATCATGATCGTTTCTATTTTCTTTTTTCTCAGCTCTAAGTTTTTTAATCTTTTCTTGCGTAGGTGATTCGCTATGCGCGCGCTCTATTTTATCTTCTGAGTTTTTAGCAGTATTAGCTGCTTCTGCGCCTTTATTACGCCCCAAGATATCTTCCATGGCAGAGCGAAGTTGTACACGACGCGCCCGTACCACAGCCTTTCGGGCACCTACAAGGCCAAAGATACCAGATTTGGCATCTTGCACAATGTCAAGCTCCAAACGTTCGCGAGTTGTATCAAAAAAAGAACACGCTTCACTAATGGCATCATCCAAACTTTTGCCAGTAAATTCTTTAAAGCCGTCCATATATTTTTCCTATTATTTCTGTGCTGGTTGTTGGTCTACTTTGCGCAGTAAAAGCCATTGTTGCAACATGGAAAGAAGGTTGTTTACCAACCAATACAGTACTAAGCCTGAGGGGAAGCTCAAGAACATCACTGTAAAGATAAGTGGTAAGAACATCATAATTTTTTGTTGCATAGGGTCACCCATAGGGGGACTCATTTTTTGCATAGCAAACATACTTAAACCCATAATGATAGGTGTAATAAAGAAGGGGTCTGCTTGCGATAAGTCTGCGAGCCATAAAATATCAGTGCCAGGGAAGTAGGTAATAAATGAAGCACCGCGCAGCTCTATGGAAGTGAGTAAAGCTTGATATAAACCAAAAAACACCGGTAATTGCACGAGCATAGGCACACAACCACTGGCTGGGTTTACTCCGTAGGTCTTATACAGAGCCATAGTTTCGCGCGAAAGAGCTTCGCGATCTTCGCCATGTTTTTCGCGAATGGCCACCATCATGGGTTGTAGCTTACGCATTTTTGCCATGGAGGAATAACTCTTGGCTGTGAGAGGCCAAAACAAAATCTTAATACCCACAGTCAACAGCACAATGGCAACACCCCAGTTATTAGCAAAGCCATACAAGTATTCCAAACACCAAAGCAAAGCAGAGCCAATCATACCAAACATGCCAAGATCAATGGCATTTTTTAAGTCATTAGGTGCTTGTTCCAAAAGTTTAGCTACTTTAGGGCCAATCCAATAAACCACATCTTGCTGCACTTGAGCCTTAGGTTGTACCATGATTTCCGATTGCTCTAGCATGACGCGATAAATTTGATTTTGCAACACAGCCTTTAAAGTCAAACCATTGATATTGGCAGGAGCAATAGCAGACATAAAATACGTGCTACTGGCGGCGGCCCAAGAAATATTGCCTGTATTTTGCAAACCGGGTTTGGTTAGCGTGTCTGCGTCGCCCTCTTCGTCATATTGCCCGTCCATGCCCCAAGCCACACGCATGGAGTCATAGTAGCCACCGCCAGAAAAAGAGGCATCTTCGGCCACAGTGTATCCTAAACGTACAGAGCGTGCTTGTTCACCAAGAGCCGCAATGCGAACACTTTCTTTAATTTCGTAAGTATCTGCAGAAAAAGTAATGGCACGAATAACCCGTAAACCATCTACTTCACCTTCAAACTCTAAGGTTTTTTCGCCACTTTCTAAGGAAATATTCTCTCCTTTAAACGACCATTTACCCGTACTCCAAGAAGGTTGTCCATTCACTAACAATCCCATGGGAGCCACAGCGGCGGCACCGGCAGAAATAAGATTGGTAAGTTTAGGTTCAGAACCAACAGGCTCCACAGTTTTTGAGCCAATTCCAAGACCTAGAATAGTAAAAAGGGCTTCTTTTTTTACAGCGGCAGGATATTTTTTTAACTCAAAAGAACGTAAAATACCGCCACCGGAGTAAAACACAGCTCTATACAATGGGGTCTCAACATTGATATCCTTACCCTCTGCTGGGGTAAAAGTGGCCAGGGGCGTTACAGTGCTGGTGCCGGTAGAAAGTGCTTGTTGGTTGGCGGCCTGTTGTACTTGTTGAGCTTTTTGTTGCTCGGCTTGCTGTTGCGCCAATTGCTCCGGAGAAGGAGTCCAGCCCATTTTCTGAGAAAAATAGGTCCAGCCAAACATGACAGCTAAAGAAAGAACAACAGCCAAGA
>CAZBDD010000042.1:0-9210 GCA_964490475.1 uncultured Desulfovibrionaceae bacterium | reverse complement strand
TTTTTTCTAAATGCGTTAATACTTGCTTTACAATGGTTTGCTGAATTTTACGCAATACTAAATTTTCTTGTAAATTTTCACGTGAAATATTTAATGGTAAATCTTCTGTGTCTACCACACCCTTAAAAAAGCTTAAAAATTCAGGCAATAATTCTTTATTTTCACGCATAATCAGCACGCGACGAGCGTATAAATCTAATCCCCAGCGCTCTCTTCCGGAACCAAAAAGATCTATACTTTGTTCAGGAATAAAGAGTAAGGCATTAAATTGCACCGGCGCATCCACAGAAAAATGTATGTGATCCATGGGAGCTTCATGGTCATAGGTAAGAAACTTATAAAAGTCAGTGTATTGCTCTGTAGTAATAGAAAATTTTGGTTCACGCCATAAAGCAGGTGTGGTATTAATATGTTCACCATCTACCAATATGGTAAAAGGAATAAAGGCGGAATGCTTACGAATAATAGATTCTAAACGATATTTTTCTAAAAATTCCGAGGCATCTTCTTTAAGATATGCCACAATCACCGTACCACGCTCTGGGGCATTGTCTGTTTTTTCCACTGTAAAGGCGCCGCAGCCATCACTGCTCCACACATGGGCATCGGCATTACCAAAAGCAGGGCGCGAAGTAACTTCCACCTTATCTGCCACCATAAATACAGAATAAAAGCCCACACCAAAACGTCCAATAATATTGGAAGCATCGGAGGTACTTTCTGCATTTGCATTGGCATCTTGTATATCTTTTAAAAATTCTTCAGAACCGGATTTAGCTATGGTACCAAGATTAGCAATAAGCTCTTCTTCTGTCATGCCTATGCCAGTATCTTGAATAGTTAATGTTTTAGCGTCTTTATCTATAGAGATTGAAATTTCAAAAGGAAGATCAGCGTGTTCTGCTTGCTGCCCTTTACTTTGCTGAAAACGCAATTTATCTAAAGCATCCGAGGCGTTAGACACAACTTCACGCAAGAAAATTTCACGATTGGTATACAATGAGTGGGTAATAATGTTTAAGACCTTTCGCACTTCTGCGCGAAATTCATGCTGTTTTACTGTATTTTCCATAAACGAGAGTCCTCCATATATATCATGGAGTATAAATAGAATGTGTTTGCACAACGTCAAGGGTAGAGGCAAAGAAAATTTGCAAAAAACGATTGCAAATTTGGCATGGCACTTGCATCTTTTCTCAATAAGAAAAGCCGTACAGGTAAAAATTGCTTACAAACCGTCAAGGAGTCTGTCATGAGTAATATTTCTAACGTCAACAATGGAATACAAAGTTTGCAGTGGGAAGTCGTCACATCCCCACACGGTGAGTTAAATCGTTCTGAATCCCGTCAAGAACAAAACTCCGCACAGCCTATTAACTCTATAGACAGCGTCCATGTAAGCAGTGGCGCACCCGCCTATGCTCACGAGCCTATACTCTTGCAAGATGAAGATGTGGATGGCGTTATGCAAGACACCACATATCTTATTACAGAAGATCCTTACGCTGCCTTGCACGTACATGAAGGATTAGATGCTTCTAGAGTAGCGGCCTTGTTAGCTTAGCGATTTGCTGCAAAAGAAGAGTCCTGCACAATCTGCCATAAAGCAAAATTGTGCAGGACTCTTGTTTTGGAAATTATATAAATTTACTTACCTTTACTGTATTTTTCCTATTGATGTATTAACCTTTTTTGCCCCAGAAAGTGCTGCATCAACCCCATCAAAAAAGGGAGAGATGTTTTGAGCTTTTTGCGAATAATTGGCCGATTGACTATAACTTTGCGCGGCACTATTGCGATAATTCCACGCTTGTAAACGTTTCTCATAGTCTCCATCTTCACCTTGTTGCCTTATCTGAAAGGCGTCTATTTCTCCGCGTTCCACAGTATCCAAATTGGTATCAAGAGTTGACCCTATATCCACCGTCGCTCCCCCTGCTCCTTGCGCTGCCCTTTGCTTAGCCACCAAAGCAGATGCTTCTTGGCGCTTTTTCAAGCTTTCTTCATAGCCTTGTTGCTTTAGGGCTTTGCCTTCCTCCTCTGCTAGTTGCGCTTGCTGTTCTGCCACCGCGGCGGAATAATTTGCCATATCTGCTTGGTATTCCATTTGCTCTTTTTGCGACTGGCTTTGTTGCACGGCTCCATACACTCCCATGCCTGCTGAAGCCAATGCTGTAACCACACCTATAATGGTTGATGTTGCTGCACCCATAGACCACTCCTTTAAAGTTTTTTATTTACAAACTTTTATAAAACAAATTTTCTGTATGTTTTGCCCCAAGTCTTTTATATAAGGCATCGCAAGGACGAGAAGTTGGCGATGTGTACTGCACTTGTTGTACCCCGCGTGCTTTCAAAGCCTTTTCCGCTTCACGTAGAAAGCTTACGGCGTTCAAACCCTGACGCGCAGTTGGAGCTAGATAAAAAGCATCTAGGGAAGCACCCAAAATATGTTGTTTATGATGGCAAGAGCTCAAAATAAAAACTGCATACCCACAAAGCACACCCTCAGTATCTCGCATCGTACTCACATGCAGTAGTCCCATAGATTCTAAAGTGGTATATGTCGCTATTGACAGTGCATATTCTTGCTGACCATATAAGGAAGCCTCCACTTCATCCCAATGGGCTTTGGCTAGTTTTTGCACTATTTCCTGCACATCTGCCACCATTTCTGTTTGAAATGTCAACATAGGCTCCTCCTTACATATCAATTTGCATTATCACTGCCCCTACCGTAAAAGGCAAAGGTCTCTCTTGCACAAGCCATAAGGAACTTTGTGTACCTTGTCCGCCTCCTGGAATAAAGTCTATATCACCGCTAAAAGGCTTTACAGCTTCACCCCACATAGTAGGTACAAAAGGAAAATCAAAGAGCATATCGGGGCTGGCACCATATTTTCCCCCTACACTTTGCTGAATCCGCACCGTACACGCCCCAATTCCGCGCATTTGTCCAAGACTTGTGCCATAGGCGGTCTCCCCTTCTGCTGGTAAAGGGGATAAACGTGATGCATAAGCTAAGCCCACATGTACTTTACGCGCAGCATAAGGCAGGAATATCTTGCCGTTTTGAACTGTAAGCCCTTCCATGGGGCTACCATCTGCCAGCACAGACACAGCACAACCTTCTAAGTGTTCCAAAGATGTTATCTCTTGCGTAGGTGAAGATGCCTCAAAGGTTATGCCGGAATCCATAAAAAATGCTTCGGCTATGCCATGGAGTTCTTGCCAACGTGAAGCTAGTTTTTCTAAATAAAATCGTTCTTCCGTACCCTCTTCTTCTTGCGTATTTGCCATACTTTCTGCCTCTAACCTTACAGAAGTTTTTTGAACACGCCTTTGCACCACAGCATAAATTTCATCCCCCTCTTTGCCTGTTACCGTCACCACAGAACGCACCTTACCTTGTGTGCAATGCCTGCTCCAGCCCCAAATGTCATGCTCTTTCATATAGGTTAAGGCAAGAAGCACTCCATCGTCGCGTACAATCCAAATACTTGAATATGGGCTTTGTTGATATGCCCATTGGCGTAAATTTTGCCCATCAAAAAGGTGTGGCGCCATAATGGAAAGATCATTTCCGGCATAGCCATCTTTTTCTAAGCTATAAAAAAGATCGCGTACTCTAGCCCCATGCCTTTGCACATGCACTATGGAGTTACCTATAACAATGGGAAAAATATGAGAACTGCCCCAATAGCTTTGAGCCATTATAAACACATTACTAGCCGTGATGGCGGCCCCTTCGCCACTAACCTTATACTCACTGCCAGCGGTGCCCAAAAGTAAGTCACCAAAGCTAGCCGCCCATGTTATGGCATCAATATTTCCTGAAGCAATATGATATTCAATGGGGTCATCATCCTGCAAAGGACGGGACTTTCTAAAGTTTTCAAAATCTCCTACGCGTGACATATAAAAAGCTTGCGGGCTTTGCGGTGTTGCCGCAAGCACCATGCGTTGTTGATGAAAAGAAACAACGCCGGGATTATTGCCTCCAGCAAAAGGGTCCCAATCTTCTTTGGGAGTATCAGAAATATCAGCCTCATAATTATTATCCACAAAAGTAAGACTGCTACTTATACCTATAAAACCAAAATACCCCGCCTCTTCACGATAGATATTATACTCTACAGCTTCCGGCACAGCAGGCCAAGAAATAGTCACCCTATTTCCCTGCACCCAATCAGAGGGATGGCGCCCTTGCACTGTACCTGCCTGCGAAGGTAAAGATTCCTTACCAAAGGTATCTACCGCCACAATCTTGTAGCGTAAGGCATAGTCATTAGCTTCACCGGTGAAAGCCAAAGAAGGCATCGAAGGTGCTGCCAAAGAAGTATTGAGCACAACTTTCTGCACCATCCATTTGTATTGAGGAGCCGTGCCACTGCGCATAATTTTATGTAAAGGATAGTTTTTATGGGCAAAGTAGACAATATCGCCCACTTGAGCAAAGGTAAGAGCGGCTAAATCTTGTGCTGCCCAAGGGCTTGGCATATCCACATGAGTAAGCAAAGCATCTCCCTGAGCCACTCGCAACCGATTATGTGTTAGAATCAACACAAAATTTTGCTCCGCTTCCACATTAAAAGAAAAAGGAAAAAGAACGGCGTCATTTTCCACGCCAGTGCCAAGGTCAGCTATAAAGCGCAGCCCCGGTCTGCGCTCCACATTGCCATGTACATTAGGTAAAAAATTTTCCATACATTGCACAGAATTACCATAGCGGTTTAAATCGTACCGCGCTGATAAAGAAGGCGCCACCTCCCCACCTGTAAAATTTGTTATGGCTATTCGCATATATTTACCTTTTTTATTAACTTTTTTATTTTTTTTGGGGGAAACTTTTTTTAGGAAAAAAAAGTTTCCCCCAAGCCCCCTTCAAAAAAACCCTATCCCCTAGATGAAATCTCTACTTTTTAACAATCGTTTATGAAGTTAGCCCATTGCGCTTTTCAAAAGTCCGCAAACCCGCAAGACCCAGCATTCCCAGTACTAATTCAAAAAGCCCCTCATCCACTGGTGGCAAAGCCGCAAGCGAAGGATAATATGCATACAAAAAGGGGAACACATAGGGTTTTACAATATATGTAAAAGCCAAGGCCAAAGCGCAACACCACCCTATGGCTGGGCGCCAACCACTAATAAAAATATTGGCGTGATTGGCCTCGTTGGCATTAACAGCTGCTTGAGCTACATTTTGTTCCTTAGCTGCTTTAAGTTGTTCTAGCATTAACAAAGCTTTGCGTTTATCATCTCCAGCAAAGAGATCTAAACCAGTTTCTATAAGCCCTGTAACCCCATCTACCACACCTACATCGATATTTAATGCTGCCACAAATCCTCCCAAAAGAAATATGTATGAAAACTTCGATTAATTCACTTCTTAAAGGAAAAGAGAGGCTTTTGCTCATGCCAAAGAGTTGCTCAACCTATTCAAAACGTGTAAAATTACTGCTTAACAGTTGAACATAAAGAACAATAGGCGCGTTTTGAAGGGGGTCTGGGGGAAACTTTTTGGCGCAAGCAAAAGTTTCACTCAGAAAAAGTAATTAATCCATATTTTTCCCTATTATGAATTGATACTTTCATCAAAAGAAGTGCTCTAGCAAATATTCCTGTACATCAAAGCTAGGACAAGCTTTGGCAGCATAATCCCTATGCCCACTAATTTTTGTTATACCGTACTGCTTTGTTAAAGCCTTAAGCAAAGCAGTAAGAGTTACGAATTGTTTTTCTGTAAAATTATTTTCGGGCACACGTATATTTTCTTCTGCTACGCCGCCCACAAGGCATACGCCAATGGTATCTTTATTATGTCCCGAGGTATGGGCGCCTTGCACGTTCACAGGTCGTCCCTCTTCTAATTCTCCATTGCGCCGAATAACATAATGATATCCTATATCTGACCAATTATTGCCATGTACATGCCAATGGCGTATTTCATCGGCCCCAATATCTGCACTGGGTCTAGTGGCCGAGCAATGCACTATAATTTCATTAAGCATACGCATATTACTCTCCCCTTTTTGCTGTAGCCATCAATTTACCAAAGGTGTCCATGCGTCCCCCCAATTGCGCTATGGCTTTAACATTTTCTTGTATATCACATGCAATTTCACGCACATCTTCCTTGTTGGCAAAAACAGAAAGACAAGTAAATTTCGTTTGAGCAAGCTCGCTCAGCACCCTATTTATATCTTTATGTTGTTCTGTATGCCCATGCCAAATATACGCGAGTAAAGCCACTATGCTGGCTATAAGTCCGAGCACAATTTCCATAAAAAATTTTTCTGCCATATGGCCCCCTGCTTATGAAGGTATGTGAACAGCTTATTTCAAAATTTTTTTGATAAGATGCTATTTCCATCACTTTTCTACAAGCTGTTCAAAAAATGTAAGATGCAAGAAAGACGAAGTTTTTTGCGGAGGGATTGTACTCTTTTGGTACTCGACCGGAGCAAAAAATAAGTCTGACGAAGTCAGGTTGCACTTTTTCAACAGCTTGTTAACTTTTCCTTAATTCTGGTGGCATATGTCGTGTCAATCTTTCGCTTTCATAAGCGCTTTTACAATGGTCTTTTTCCCAAAAAAAGAGGATATCAAGAGCCTGTTTGAGCCCTTTTTTCCCTGCTAAATAGCGACGATATTGATAGGAACTAAATGTTTCATCAGCATACACCACATAACCAAAAACCATACCGCACAAGCAATGCCAAAGTTGATCTAAAGCTATAAGAATTTGTAATACATTATGTTTTAACATACTCCCCCTTATTACACAGCAGGCATACCCGGCCATGCACTTTGCACATCTACACTCAAAATTGTATCCACATTTTCACTACGCACTGCTTCTTCAATGCGTGCCTCCAACTGCCATTTATGTGCATAGAGGGCTAAGCCTCGCAACTCCATAAGAGTTTTCATGCTCTGCAAATCTTCTTTGCTTACGTTTTGGTTTTGGTTGTAATAATCTCGGAAAGCTAAAGGAAAGCTAAGTAAGCCTTTTTCTGCCAAGGAGAGAAGCCCAATAATATTATCTAAATCGCTACGCCGTCCGTCTACATATATGCCATTTTCGAGGCAAATATAGCCGCCATCTTCAGCAAGGGCATTGGCATTACTCAGTTCTTGCATTTTTATCGCTTTTGCTGTTTCTATATTAATTGGTGCTGTTTTCTCCAACTCTAAACGTGCTTTTTCTACCTCCCACAAAGTAACATAGGGCGCTACATCTTTATCATACATAGCATCGCGATTCGGTTCTGCATTTACATACTCCACATGTCCTGTACCATCATGCCACTGAATAGCATGGATACCTTCTGGTTTTGCAAAATCAAATTGTAATGCTTCGCCATTAATACTAATGCTGTTATCACTTGGTATTACAGTAACTTGATATTTCATTTACTTCTCCATTAAGCAATCTTCATGATATAAGCTAAGGTGTAGTATGGCGGTAAGTTCTGATTATGTGAGTGGGATTGGGTGCTTCCTACACCATTTGTGTGTACACTATCAGGTATATTGGGCTGTAGAGCTAAATTATAGTACGGACTCGCCTTTGCTAAGTAAGGGCCAAAATCGCCTTCAGAACCTACTTGTCTCATTATTGCATGGCTGTGCTGTGGCATTTGCGCAATGCTAAGTGTATGCCCTTGCGTTACGGTACTCCCTCCAGCAACTCCTTGATTGTGTCCATTACCTCCATAGATGAATTTATTTACTAAATTAGGGGTTCCGTTGGTGCCGTCACACAAAGCCCAATTTTCGTAAACCTTTCCCGTGCTTATATCTATGGGGCGCTTAAAATCCGTCCCCCCAAAACTGCCGGAAAAAGCAATAATGGCTCCCGACACCACAGCTGCATCAATAGCATTTTGTTGTTTAAGACCTTCCTCATAAACAAGAGCAACCTGCTTTTCTCCCTCTGCTGTTACTTGCGCAATGGCGCCACTCACATCAGCACCTGCCTGCGCCGCAAAAGCTTGCGCTACATTAGCACTTTGTGAGCTAGCCAGAGCACTAACCTGAGCTTCTTGCGCAGAAGCAACACTTTCACTTTGACTTTGCTCTGCACGCAAGGCGCTGGCACTGGCTTCTGCCGCTTTTTCTACGGCTGTAGCAGCATTGGCTCGTAAAGTATTGATAAGCATTTCTGGACTTTGATCACTGGTAACATCTGTTTTTACACTACGCTCCACAGCTTCGCGCAATTGCTGCCTTTCTGCTGTGGCTCTATCTAATTGCTCTTCAATCACCTGTGGATCAAAACGTGTACCAGAGATAAGATCAACCTCTTGCGTAAAAGGCATATTGCGCAATATGGCAAGACTATACCCCTGCGGTAAGGCCCCACCATCATGCATGTAGGTTAGCGTACCGCCATGCTCTGTGAGATGCGCCGTAAAATTTGTAACGCTTTGCGTTACACCTGAAGAATCCGTCACCTCCACACGCAATTGAGTACTATCCCACACTTTGAAAGAAAAAGGAAAATGTACGGCTTGCCCATTGCCTTGAAAAACAGCTTTAGAAATATCCGCTGTAATCATGCCATACCCCCATAGAGCCCATATCCACCCTGGCGCGCGCATAACCAAGAATCTGCCATGATATTTTCGCGTCCTTCCTTAGCATTGGCCTGTACGGCGGCAGGTATCGACTTTGTATAAAGCTCTTCCAATTCACCCACCTTTGCTGCATTATTTTTTAACAAAGATACCGCCACCATGGCTGCCAATTTACGCGCTAGCATATGCACAAACAAATCGTCAAAGAACTGCACATCTTCTATGTCTGCCGTATACGCCAACAAAGCTCTGGGTACATGGCATAAAAGCACAGGTTTTTTTTGCATGCCATCATGCACAAGAACAAAATCTTGCCCCGCTACGCTTTGCTGTGTACCGCCCATATCTTCTGAGTATATGCATAAAGCTTGTAGCATATCCTCTGGTAAGGCATAGGCAAAACGGTATTGCGGGGCATATCCATCAGGCATGGCAACTTCTGCCAACCAAGCTCTACGCTGCGCAAAGTTCCAAGAAAAATCCCGTAAGGCTTGCCGTCGCGCATTGTCCCAATACAATTTGCATTGCACAGCCTCCAAGGTACGCTCATCTTCTGCAGCCACCATACGTGTACCTATAAAGCCAAGCGCCATATTCCAAATGGTTATTTTTGTGGTCATGAAAACCT
>CAZBDD010000041.1:0-9226 GCA_964490475.1 uncultured Desulfovibrionaceae bacterium | reverse complement strand
AAGCTACGCCTATTCTTGATTTTTGGTCGCATTGACTGTCGTCAACGCTCCATGAAACCCTACGCAATGAATTGCGCAGAGGTCTCAATTACACATGCGTGGATTGCTTCGTCGTTAGGCTCCTCGCAATGACTTTGGTATTATAACAAAAGTCATTGCGAGCGAAGCGAAGTAGCCACCCAACGGGCGCCGAAGGCTTTTGCGTTTGCGAAGAATGAGCAATGACGCAAATGGACAGCAAAGCATCCATGTATTACAATTTTTCAAAAAAAGTTTCCCTTTTCACTAAAAAAATAATCAGCGTTTGCTCATAAAAAATTATTTAGCAAAGAATTTAAAATATTCGATGGTTTTCACAAGGCCTTCACGTAAGGGGGTGGCGGGTTCCCAATCTAGATTCTTTTTAGCTAGGCTAATATCTGGGCGGCGTTGTTTTGGGTCATCGGCGGGTAGGGGAGTGTATATAATTTTTGAACTGCTACTTGTCATCTCTACTACTGTCTCAGCCAATTCTTTAATGGTAAATTCACCGGGATTCCCCATATTCATGGGGCCAGTAAAGTCTATAGGTGATGCCATAAAGCGCACCATCAGTTCTACAAGGTCATCCACATAACAGAAAGAGCGTGTTTGTGAACCATCGCCATAAATAGTGATGTCTTGCCCTTGTAAAGCTTGCATAATGAAGTTTGAAACCACGCGCCCGTCATTGGGGTGCATGCGTGGGCCGTATGTATTGAAAAGGCGCCCAACTTTTATGGGAAGATTATGCTGACGATGATAAGAAAAAAAGAGCGTTTCGGCGCAACGCTTACCTTCATCATAGCAAGCACGTGTGCCAATGGGGTTTACATGTCCCCAATAGTCTTCTGTTTGCGGGTGTACATGTGGGTCGCCGTAAACTTCAGATGTAGAAGCTTGAAAAATACGTGCGCCTAATCTTTTAGCAAGACCTAAGGTGTTGATGGCACCATGTACGCAGGTCTTGATGGTTTGTACGGGGTCATGTTGATAATGTATGGGAGATGCAGGGCAAGCAAGGTTATAGATTTCATCTACTTCCACAAAAAGAGGGAAGGTGATGTCGTGCCGCATCAGCTCAAAACATTTGTGTTCTAATAAATGTTCCACATTTTGACGGGCACTAGTGAAAAAATTGTCTACACAAAGCACTTCATGCCCGTGGGCAAGCAAACGTTCACATAGGTGAGAACCTACAAAGCCGGCACCACCGGTAACTAAAATTCTTTTTCGTAAATGCATATGACCTCCGTAATTACTTTTATATTATATTTTTTTCTTTGGTAAAAAGCAATGAGATTGTTTGTTGTGAGCATACAGGTATTTTTTGGGGAAACTTTTGCTCGCGCAAAAAAGTGTTCCCTACTCTAAAAAAAGCTCATGTTCTTTGTTTTTACCTCAAAACGCGTTTATTGCCCCTCACCTGTCCAAGAACTAAAGATGTCTGAGTTTATTTAGTATTTATAGCTAATTGCGAATGTATCAGATTGCACTCTGAGCGTGTTCCTTTATTTTTGACAGTAGCGTGTACATGGAGTAAAGTACTCTTGGAGGCTGTATGAAACCTTTTTTTCAGGGTAAAATAGATGTTTTTTGTGCCCTATATGCGGTGCTTAATGGACTGAAGGTCACGCATCAAATACGCACTTTGCAAGCTCGTGATATTTTTCATGAAACATTATTGGGTATTTCGCAAAATCCTAAAGTTTTCAAGGCAATTTTAGAGCAAAAAACCGATTATATAGCATTGGTAGATGCCATGTTGAATATTCAAGCTCAAAAATTATCTTTGACGGTGGAGCGCCCTTTTGAGGGAACCCAAGATAGACCACCATCGCCTGCGCAATTTTGGCAAACGGTGGAAGAATGGCTTGCCCCCAATGTATCGTTGAATTTGTCCACGCCGTCTAAATCTCGCGTGCACCGTAGTAATGATATATCTAGTAATAATATGCGTGGGCGTGCCGTTATTTTTCGCTTTATCCGCTATCTTATGCCCCATACTGAGCCTGTAAACAGGCATTGGACAACAGCGTACTATATAAACGACGACGTTCTGTATTTTTTTGATTGCAGTTTAGAGGAAAGTGCCATTTATAATGTTAAGGAAGGGGCTTTTGTAACAGACTGTAAAAATATCAGCACCCATTGTCTACATTGCATAGAGCCACATTCCTTACGCTTGTTGGCGCCACGTATTCCTACAGGTCTCCATTAATAAAGGGCATATCTTCAGAGACAGAGTGCGTTGTTTGGTGGACTTTTAAGGCGTTTGCTTTCGCTGAACTCCTAACACATTAGGTAGAGCCACAGCGACATTGCCTAAGAAAAAGTCTGCAGGGTGACGGCCGCCCCAAAAAGTATTCGTGTTTCCTTGGCGCAGTACCATACCAGCTTGGGCTCCTCCCTCGACGTACATGACGGTGCGCACATCTAAAGGCAATCGTAAAATAATGGTGGCGAAGGTGTGGGCATCTATGGGGGTGCGGCAATGCATAAAAAGAATACGCCCCTGAGCATCTTCGCCCACGGCGGCAATGGAGTGCTTTTGACCGCCTGCTGACCATAAAATTTTTCGCTCAGAGCTGATCAATCTGTAATTTTGAATGATTAACTCGTAGTTTTGTAAAAAATGCGGTGTTTGCTGGGCACTTTTTTCAATTATTTTTGCGGAATGCTCTTTATTTTTTTGTCGATTTGCTACAAAAAATGCACCAAACTTCTTGGCTATGTGATCGTTATTTATGTAATCACCATCCCGCATGTAGCCAGTACTACGCCCGCCGGGTAAATACATACTGGCATTAATAACCGCCACAAGTTTTTTTTCTGTGGCCCATTGGTCAAGAGTTTTAGGGTAAGAGGCGTCCTTTCCTGTGCTATGCAATACAAAATCAAAGTATTGAGGATTTATGCGTACTACCACAAGTTTTGCATCTCCTTGTTCAGCTAAAGGAAAATGGGCATATTCGAGACCTTTTTCCACCAATTGCCAAGAAATTTGTGGGGCTAATTGTAGATTTGTTTTGGGCGCCATGCCTTGTCCGGCAGAGGTTTGCGTGGGTGAAGCCATAGTAGGTACGGAAGAGACTTGTTTTTGTGTTGCAGCATTGGAGGGGCTTGCACTAAAACAAAGCCATATGCAAAATATACGCATGAAAACAGAAAACATATTTTTCCTTTAAGAATAATTTATATTTAGCCCATATTCTATATAACTTGTCAAATGAACTTTTTTGTCATGTATGTTTGCATACATTCCTTACAATGCCTTGTGCAGGAGTCTTATTCTATTTAAGACCTCTGCATAATTACATATGCGTGGATTGCTTTGTCGCTAGGCTCCTTGCAATGACTTGGTATTACAACAAAAGTCATTGCGAGCGAAGTGAAGCAATCCATGTATTTCAACATTTTTTTGGATTGTGCAGAGGTCTTTATTTAGCATAGGCACGAATAATGCGCAATAATACCATAATATAGTTTGGAAGTAGGTTTTACAGTTTTACCTTTGCAAGGAACCTGTCTGTAAAAAAGAATATATTGACATATCAAGTTATAGTGATATAGTTCTTCTGTGCCCATAAGTGTAGTATACTTCAAATAAAGACAGGTGAGGTGAACCATGAAAATCATTGACATTATACAAGAACAAAAAAAACCTTTTTATTCTTTAGAGTTTTTTCCCCCCAAGGCCAAAGAGCAATGGCCAGATTTCTTTGCCTGTGTAGAAAAATTGTCCGTACTTAAGCCTACCTTTACTTCAGTTACTTATGGTGCAGGGGGGTCTTCGCAAAATAATACTCTTGAAATCGCATGCAAGCTTCATAGCATGGGTTTGGAGCCTATGGTTCATTTAACTTGTGTGGGGGCTCATGCAGCACATTTAAGTGCCTTTATGCGAGATTTAGAGAAAAATGGTATTGATAATGTGTTGGCATTGCGTGGTGATCCACCTAAAAACGCTGATCCGGAGACTCTTGCCAAGGTAGATAGCAGTGAATTTCGCTATGCAGAAGATTTGGTGCGCTATATACGCAGAGTGGCACCACGACTAGGTATTGGTGTGGCTGGTTATCCTGCGCCTCATCCTGAATCTCCTTCTTTTGCTCTTGATCGTGCCTATACTTTATCTAAAATTCGTTCTGGTGCAGAATTTGTTGTGACCCAAGTATTTTATGATGTGCGTGAATATTTTGATTTTGTAGATGCTTTACGCCAGAAAAATGTGAATGTTCCTGTGATACCTGGTATTTTGCCAGTGCAAAGCCTGAACTCTTTGCGTACTATATTATCCATGTGCGGAGCAAATATTCCTAGCAAATTTTATATGGCATTGGAAGAAGCGCAAAAAAGTGGGGGAGAAGAAGCTGTGCGTGAACTGGGCCTTACTTACGCTATAGAGCAAATTCATAAACTTATAGAAGGTGGCGCCCCCGGCATTCATCTCTATACCTTAAATAAAGCTGATTTATGTTTGCGTTTGGCTGAGGCCATAAAAGGACATATGCAAAGAGTGTAGGTTTTTGCAAGACGTTTTAATTATTGTAATATAGACTGTTTATTTGTTATTTGAAACACCATGATAAAAGCCCTTATGCAGTGCACAAGGGCTTTTTTTTACGCAAAGTCAGGATCTAAGGCGGCCCTGCCATTATCCAACATGATATAAATATAATGCAGACTACGCTCATCTATGGGGATTATAGGAAAAGGGGTTCGGCAATGCTCACAACGCACCATGGCCGGTTGTGTTGGCGCCGGTAACGCAACATGCTTCTGACAACTGGGGCAAGGATAGAAAAACAATATTTCCATGCCTTCAGGTGATACAGGTTGTAGTGGCTTTTGATTTTTCATGCACAAGGCTCCACAAGGCAAGTACCATGCATACTATCAGGTATTTCCTTGTTCCAAAGTTTGATGAGGGTGGGCGCCACATCGGCGAGTTTTCCATCTTGCAGGCGTACACACCCATCTGCTTGTACAAGAATGCAAGGCACGAGATTTGTTGTATGCGCGGTATGCGGCTGTTCATCGGCATCGAGCATGCTTTCGCAATTTCCATGATCCGCAATGATAAGCATACGTCCGGCAATGGTTTTAATGGCGTCTATAAACTGACCAACACAAGCATCGACCGTTTCACAGGCGGTAATGGCAGCAGGCAACACACCTGTATGTCCTACCATATCGCCGTTGGCTAGATTACATACTACCAAGGTATATTCTTTGCTTTTTAAAGCTTCTATACACTGTTTTGTTACTTCAGGACCACTCATGGCTGGGGCTAAATCATAGGTAGCCACCCCACGAGGGCTTGGAACTAAAATGCGATCTTCTCCCACAAAGGGTTCTTCTCTTCCACCATTAAAAAAATACGTCACATGGGCATATTTTTCTGTTTCCGCAATGCGCAATTGCTTGCAGCCCCAAGAAGAAACCACCTCCCCTAAGCCCATTTTTAAGCTATCCTTAGGAAATGCCACTGGCAAAACAAAGGTGGAGTCATAGCAGGTCATGCTGGCATAGCCTGAAAAGTGTGGCAATGTACCGCGGTCAAAATCATCAAAGTCTGGCAAGGTAAGTACTTGTACTAGTTCGCGCATACGATCGGCACGGAAATTCCAAAAGAAAATACCGTCACCATTTTGCCATGTGCCTTCTTCTAGAAGCAGGGTGGGCAGTACAAATTCATCTGAAAGATCAGCAGCGTAGGCCGCTTCTATAGCTTTCACGGCATCGGAGCTTTTAGCGCGCTGCCCTTGACCATGTACGAGCATATTCCACGCTTTTTCCACACGTTCCCAGCGAGTATCTCTATCCATGCAATAAAATCTGCCGCATAAAGATGCAATACGCGCCTTGCCTTGAAAGGGTGATAAAAATTCTGTAAGAATTTTTAAATAACCCATACCACTATGCGGTGGCGTATCGCGTCCATCCATAAAGCAATGAATGAACACCTCTAGGCCCGCCGCCACGGCGCTTTCCACCAGGGTTTGCATATGTTTATAGTGGCTATGCACACCGCCATCAGACAAAAGCCCCGCCAAGTGTAAACGTCCGCTGCCACCGTGTTCTTTTTGGCATTGTGAAAGCAGCACGTTAAAGACGTCATTGCGAGCAAGCTCACCTGATTCCATGGCCACGTCGATACGTGTCATGTCTTGGTACACCACAGAGCCGGCACCAATGTTTAAGTGCCCTACTTCGGAATTGCCAATATAGCCTTCGGGCAAGCCCACGGCACGTCCGGAAGCTTGCAAAGCGCTATGCGGGCAACGCGAAAATAATTTATCTAAATTAGGTGTATGTGCTAAAAAAGGCGCATTACTCTGGCTTTGCGGTGCAAGACCGTAGCCATCTAAGATAAGTAAAAGTGTAGGGGTTAATTCAGTGCCGTTACTCATAATATATCCTTTTAGCTTAACTATACCATGTCTTCCGTTACTACGCTTGTAGTAGCAGCCTTAGGCAATTCTTCCCAAAGTTTTTCAAGTTTATATAAATCTCGTACCGAAGGTTGGAAAATATTAATAACTACATCGTTGCAATCAAGTAAAATCCATTGTCCAGTTTGCTTGCCTTCGGTGCGCAAAAATTCGAAATTTTGTTCTTTACAAAAAAGTACCACATTTTCCGCGAGGCTTTGCGCATGCCGCATGGAGGCCGCTGTTACCACAAGCATGGCTTCAGCAAAGGTGTTTTGGTGTGCAAGGTTTAGAGATACTATATCTTGTCCCTTATGTTCTTCTAAAAATGCCTGAAAGGCTTTTACTTTTTCCATGGTAGGCATGGTCGAATATTTTTTCTTCATATTTTTTCCTCTGTAATATTTCCTGCCTATAGCTTAAAGAGTATGAGGTGTAAACCTATAAAGTGCCCTTAAGGCCATTTTTTTGTTGTTGCCTAAACTTTTTTCTAAAAAGCATATTATTTTAGCAAAATACAATGCTTATTTTTAGAAAAATTCTTTTTCGCTCTCAAAAATAGCAAAATTAGCTAAAAAAATGATATTTTTTTCTCTTTTTACTACAATTACCCTGTTTTTACCTTGCGCTTATGAAAATATTCGCGTAATATTCCATGTGATTTCATTGCTATCTTTAAAAAAAGGTTGCTTTCTATACGTACTTCTTATCATACGCACTTTCAACAACAAATGAGGTAAACCATGAAGAAAATGCTGCTTTGCTTTTGTCTGTCTCTACTCACTTTTACTGGGCAAGCCCTTGCTGCCGATATGCAAAAAGTTTGGGAAGAGGGTCTTACACAACTTTTCCAAAAGAAAAATATACAAATGCAATCTGTAGAATATTCTACAGAGAACAATACTATTAGCATAAAAGGGCTTTCAGGCAACAATGTCTTAGCCCCTAATAGCACCTTTAATGTTGAAGAAGTCATCATCACTGAGCCTAACCCAGACTTTTTTACTGCCAAAGCAGATGAAGTGCCCTTAATAGGCAAGACTGTTGACCTTAACAACATTTCAGCCACCATAAATGTAGAAAACCCTCAACAAGACATAAAACCCAAAGCCGATATACAAGCAAAGAACATACATCTAAGCCAATGGAAACAAAATATTGTTTTGCTAAATAACCAAGATATTGAAAAAAATGCAGAAGCTTATTATAAAGCTATACTAAATGCCTTTGCAGACAGCATTGTGTATAATGGCATAAGCATCACCATTACTGATAAAAATCCCACAACGCTACAATTAGAAAAACTAGAATTAAAAGATGTAAGTCCTACTAAATTGGCTTCCTTATTGTTAAGCAATGCTGTTGTAAGCATAGCCATGACAGACAAAACAACTGGCGCTACAACACAAGAAAAACGCGTAGCATTTGACTCTTTAGAATCTAGCGATATAGGCATACCCTCTGCAGAGCATATGGCCTTTTTATACAGTAAAGCCATGGAAGTTTTAAATGGTAGCGCCAGCACAGAAGATATTGCCAAATACAATGCGCTTTCCGTAGCATTTAATCAACAAAGCCCACGCTGGCAGTTCACTCTTAAAGGCTTGCTTGGTGAAAACATAAGCCCAGAAGCCAAGCAAAAACTTTTTCAGTTTAATGAAGCACAGTTTCTTTTCTTCAACGATCCAGAAACCGATGCGCAACTGGATATTTCTCTCAAGGCTCTGGGGTCATATATAAACTTTGAGGCTCTTGGAGTACCCACTACAGTTATGAATGAAGCCTTGCTCTCTTTAAGCACAACAAGTCCCGCTTTTGACTTTGCATTTGATACATCTTTAAAGACAAACAAAGAATACAGCACAATGACTGTTTCTTTAGCAGATCCTAAGGGGCCTTCTGCCAAACTACAGGTGAAAGCTCTTCTTCCTGAAGTAAAACTTTCCAGTATTTTAGCATTCCCCTTTGATCAATCCATGTTCATGTCATTACTTATGCGTAGTACTTTTGTAGAAATGAGCAGCGAAAGCGCTGGCATCATTTGGCAAAACCCCGCTACAAAGCAAGTCATTGCCTCCTACGATAAAGAAAGTACACGCGTTGTTTATGATTATACTACTGGCACCAAAGCAACGCTATCTCAAGAAATAGAAAATCTTAACGTAGATTTTTCTCAAGTTGACGGACACGCAGCAGAAGCTGCCATGATGAAAAGTGCCATTGGAGTCTCAACGCTAAACATAAATTCAAAAATGGGTGTAGATTTATTTACCAATGGTTCACCTAGCACCTTTACCTATGCCCTTGACATTAAAGATCAAGCGGCACTCAATGCATCGCTCCAATTCGCTTTACCTGAAAAGAAGATTTCTGAACTGGTTCTAGCCTTGGACCCCTTTGCAAGCCTTGCGTACTTACAGCAAGCCTCCATACTTGGGGCAACAACCACCTTTACCGAAAAGGGACTCTTGCCACGTCTGCTTGCTTTTGCTAGTGCCCAAACAAATCAATCTTCCGAAGCGTTACTTGCCATGCTTATTAGTGAGATGCGCGCCAATGCAAAAGCCATTGCACATCTGCTCACGCCCACTAGCTTAGATGCCCTTGAGAGCTTCCTTAAGGCACCTAAAACTCTAACTGTGCAAGCTAGCACCACACAGCCCATAAAAGTTAGCCCCGAAGCCTTAATGCTTTTAGGTCAGCCCGGAGTCGTTTCCATAGATATTCAAAGCGAAACCGGTGCAGATATTTTAGGGGCCAGCGCCCAAAAA
>CAZBDD010000040.1:0-9448 GCA_964490475.1 uncultured Desulfovibrionaceae bacterium | reverse complement strand
TTCATTGCCACGGCATACGTGGTAACTGTAAATATTTTTGCTCTTCTTGCCGGTCGCATAAGTGATATGTTTGGGAGAAGGCGTATATTTCTTTTTGGTATGGTGCTTTGTACACTTTCTACGTTGGCTTTGTCCTTTGTAAATTCTGTGCCCATGTTTATTGCACTGCGAGTGTTTCAAGGGCTAGGCGCCGCCATGATAAGCACTATAGGTATGACTATTTTAATGGCTATTATTCCCCCAAAGGGGAGAGGAAAAGCCTTTGGACTGGTTTCAGCCTCAGTATATGCAGGTATTTCTTGTGGGCCGGCTTTAGGGGGGTTTCTTACGGATACCTTTGGCTGGCAGAGTATTTTTCTTGCCGGGGTGCCCTTGGGAATGTTTGGGGTGCTTATGATCAGCACATGTCTAAAAGATGAATGGCGCGAAGCAGGGGGAGAAAGCTTTGATTTTCGCGGGGCTTTTATTTTTGCAAGTGCTATGATTGCCATAACTCTTGGTACTACTTTGCTTGAAAAAAGTGTTTATGCGTGGGGGCTTGTATTTTTAGGTGCTTTGTTATTGGTGGTATTTTTCTTTGTAGAAAAAAGAACTGCTTTTCCTATTATTGACATGCATATTTTTACAAGTAGCAAAGCATTTACCCTTGGCTGTTTGATTACGTGGATAAACTTTGCCAGCGTTACCACATTTAGCATGCTTTTAACCTTTTACGTGCAAGTGGTTTTAGGTTTTAAACCTTCTGAGGCTGGGTTATTACTCATGATTCAGCCCTTGTTGCAAATGCTTTTGTCACCTCTTGGTGGACAGCTTGCAGATAAGTTTACAGCCAATCGCATGTCCTTTTTAGGTGTTGTTTTTTGTTCTGTGGGCATGCTTTTAAGTGTAGGTTTGCATGGTGATAGTTCTCTTTTATATATTATCATTTTACAAGTTATTATGGGCATAGCTTTAGCTATGTTTGTGCCTGCTAATGTGCTTGCTCTTATGAGTAGTGTAGATTCTCGCTATATTTCCATTGCGTCTGGCATTGCCAATACCATGGGCACATTGGGTATAGTAACATGTATGCAGGCGCTGACTGTAGTCTTTTCTATTTTTATGCACGGGCAAGCCATAGAGCCTGCCTCGGCTGAGTCTTTTTTACAGGGAATGACAGCAGATTTTATATTTTTTGCGGCTTTCTCTGTAGTGGGTGTGGTTTTATCTTTCTTACGTGTAAAAACGAAGCCCGCAATAGCTCAATAAATAAAATTTATTTTCCATATTGTATAAAATATTTTCAACAACCGTGAATGATAGGTGAACCATGTCCATCATAAAAAATGATATTGAAAAAGAACGTATTCCTCTTACGGCTATAGAAGCTTCTATTGTCACAGAGCAAAAGCTTAATGTGCAATCTATTACCTACAATTTAAACCCCATTGTATATTTTGAGGGAGCGCTTTCTTTGCAAAGGCTTGAAGCGGCACTGCAAGCGCTTGTGGCTAGGCATTCCATTTTAACGGCGTACTATCCTTTAGAAAATGGAAGTTTTGTTCGTAAACTTCGAAAAGAATTACCAAAGCTAGAAAAATGTTCTTGTACAGCAGAGTCTTTAGTTGCAGAAGTGGAAAAACGAAATATACCTTATGACCTGAGCACAGGACCCCTATACCGTTTTACCCTTTTTGAGCTTGCACATCAAAGCTATGCACTGCTTTTGGCATTTCACCATGCCATTATGGATGCCACAAGTTTTGGTACTGTGCTGCAAGATTTGGTAGCTTTGTATAATGGAAAAGAGCTTGCCCCCTTAGAAAAAGATTACTTTACCCATGCCATTTGGCAAGAAGAGCAAGCTGCTTTTCTTGCTGAGCAAAGTCTCTTTTTTGTGGATATGTTTCGTGATGAAGTACCGAAAAATGCCATGCCTTGTCATGCTTTACGCCCTCCTGTACTTCCTGTAACCGAAAAAGAAGTGTCTTGCCATCTCCCCTTAGAAAAAGTGGCTGATTTGCAAAAGCAAGCGCGCGAGCTTGGCGTCACTATATATGGGCTTGTTATGGCGGCGGCTTCGCTAACCACATCGCGCTATTGCAACAGTGAAGACGTGGTTATTGGTACAGGCTTACACGGCAGACCAGAACAAGCCATGGCAACGGTGGGCATGTTTTCTCAAGAAATCCCCATACGCACCTTCCCGCGGGTGCAAATGCTTTTTACAGACTTTATTAAAGAACTTGGAAAAACCATTGCAGGGGCGCGCGCGCATCAAACCTGCTCCATGAGCGCAGCACGGGCGCAATTAGAGCTTACAAGAGATCCCTCACGTAAGCTTTTCTTTGATGTAAGCGTTAACTATCTGCAGGCTTTTCCTTCTGTTGTAATGGATGACGGCGTACAAATGCACCTTAATACTTCCGCAGGGCAAGCCCTTGCAGTAGATTGGTTATTTGAGGTAGCGCGTCTAAAGGATGGAATGGGGCTTGTTTTGCACTATTCACCGCTTTTATATGAAGACGGTATTGCACAGAAAGCTTTAGAGCTTTTTAAGGCTATTTTAGAACGCATTGCCGCCGGAGAAAAAGGCACATTACTTGAACTTGCAAGACTTCCAGAGCATCATGAAGCAGAGCTTTTTCAAAAGTATTGTGGCGCACGCGATGATAGTTATGTCTCAGAAAATGTAATTACTTTATTCAAAAAAAATGTTGCTTTGTCCCCTGATTCCTTAGCTTTAGTGGCAGGGGAAGAGCGTTTCACCTATGCCGAACTTGACGATATAAGCGATAGGCTGGCATGCCATCTTATGGGGCAAGGTGTAAAGCGTGGTGCGGCTGTGGGTATTTTGGTGGGACGCAATGCTTTTATGCTTATTGGCGCTCTTGGCGTGCTAAAGGTAGGGGCGGCATATGTGCCCTTAGATCCGGCATATCCTATGGCACGTATTGAATTTATGTTGAGCGATGCAGAAGCTGCTTTCACGCTTGTGGATCCGCACTTAGAGGAGATTCTTGCAAATTATAGCGGCACGCGCATCTCTACCGCATGCATATATGATTTACCTAAAAGCAAGCAGCAATTTCCCAAGGTAAACTCTCAAGATGTCGTCGTATTTTTATTTACATCCGGTACAACGGGGGTACCCAAAGGGGTGATGTGGTCACACGGTGGGCTGGCAAATCTCTGCGCTTGGTATCGTGACTTTTTTGCCTTGAGTGCCGAAGATACTCTTACAGCCTATGCAGGCTTTAGCTTTGATGCCCATTTACAAGAGTTTTTTCCCGCTTTAGCGGAAGGCGCCGCTATTCATATTATCACAGAAGACATGCGTTTAAATTTTTCTGTACTAAGAGATTATTATAACACACACAATATCACCATATCTTTTATGACAACACAAATGGCACGTCAATTTGCAACCTTCTCAGGGCTTACAACGCTACGCAAACTTACCATGGGCGGTGAGGCTTTGGTACCTTTTGAACCAAGAGAAGGGCTTGCTGTATATAATCTCTATGGGCCCACCGAGTGTACTTGTTGTGTAAGCGGTTTTCATTATGACCAGTATTATGACAGGCCTCCTGTAGGGAAACCCGCCTACAATACAGACTTTTACGTGCTTGATGATTTTGGACGTTTGCAACCTGTGGGGGCAGAAGGGGAGTTATATATTGCAGGGCGCCAAGTAGGTTTAGGCTATAAAAATCGCCCGGAAGTAACAGAAAAGGCTTTTCTTGCTAATCCTTTTTTTGAACGTACAGGGTATGAAACCATGTACAAAACTGGTGATGCTGTTCGCTGGCTTGCCAGTGGCAGTCTTGAAATTTTAGGCCGTCGTGACTCTCAGGTGAAAATTCGAGGCTTTAGAGTAGAGCTTGGCGAGATAGAAAATCGTATACGTGAATTTGACGGTGTGGAAAATGCAATGGTTCTTCCTGCAGATGCTCCCGGAGGTGGCAAATGCGCTGTGGCCTATGTTATTGCTCCTACAGACATTGCCATAGAACAACTTAACATTTTTATAAGGGAGAAACTCCCTGAATATATGGTGCCGGCTGTCACTATGCAGGTAGAGAATATTCCTTTAACCCCCAATGGCAAAGTGGACGTTAGAAAACTTCCGCCGCCGATATTTTCCGAAAAAACAGTGTTAGATGAAGGTTCAGAAGCTTCTGCTGCCCCCAATTCACGCTTACAAAAAGAACTGTCTGTCATTGTGACGGAAGTGCTAGGGCACAGCGATTTTTCTGTAAGTACCAATTTGTTGCGCGCAGGCTTGGCTTCCTTGAACGCCATTATGGTTATGGCAAAAGTTTCAGAAAAATACGGTCTTGATATTTCTGTGAATAACTTTTTGGCAATGCCTACAGTGTCAGATTTAGAAAGCCTTCTTATTGATGCTTTATTAAGTAGATCAGAAATCACGCCGCAAGAGAGTGTTTCCCTAGAAAGTCACACGCTGTTTCCTTTGTCAGAAAATCAAATGGGCGTGTATTATGCTTGCGTGAAGAAGCCAGAGTCTATACTTTACAATATTCCTTTTCGACTTGATATTGCGTTTTGCACGCAGGACGCTGAAACACTTTTGCGTGAAGCAACGCGCTTACAAGACGCTGTGTTAAGGGTCATTGAAGCACATCCTGTTTTAAAAACACACTTTATACAGAAAGACGGAAAATTGTGGCAAGGCCAAAATAGCTCGCCTTTAGATGTTGCTATGCTTCAATGCGCGTATGGGGAGTTAGAAAAAATTTCGCAAGAATTTGTGCGTCCTTTTGTGCTTTTAGAGAATTCTCTTTGCCGCTTTGCCATTGTACGCACAGAGCAAAGCGTAAGCCTGCTTTTTGATGCACATCATTGTATTTTTGATGGTATTTCTGTGGATGTGTTTTTACAAGAAGTACATCATGCTTTTATGGGAGAAAGCTTAGCTCAAGGAGATTCAAATCTTTTTGCCATGGCGCAAAAAGAAGCCTTTGCCGTGGGGAGTATGGCTTGGGAACAAAGCGCTTCTTATATAAAAGATTTATTGCGTGATTACTCTGGTGTGTGCGAGCTTGCTCCGGATCTTGCCCATGAAAATACAGTAGGCTTGCTTGCAGAGCATGTACAAGCGGTGAATAAAGATGCCGTGCAAACTTTTTGCAAAGAGTATGGCATTACTGCAGCATCGCTTTTTTTGGCAGCAAGTACCTATGCCTTACACCGTTTTCTAGCGCTTAATGAAGGCGACAATGTTTACCTTGCAACTATTAGTAATGGACGTGCCACGGCAAATCTTGCCAAAAGCATGGGCATGTTTGTTCGTACATTGCCCTTGGCGCTTGCATTGCCGGAACATGCACAAAGCTTAGAGTTTATTGAATATACACAAAATGCTTTGCGTCAGGCTATTATGCATGAAGAATACCCTTTTACGCGCATTGCTCAGGACTATGGTTTTGAACCTACCATCATGTATGCATGCGAACTAGGTGTCGTAGAATCGCGTACTTTTGCAGGGAAAGAGATGGCCTTGGTTTCACTTGTTCCTCCAAAGCCAAAATTCTCTTTGTCTATACATGTGGAAGAACGAGGCGGTGAGTATGTGTATGCTTTGCAATATGACGATGCTCGTTATTCGGCAGAGCTTATGGCTAACCTAGCACAGTGCATGGCTACAGCCCTTTCTGGCATGATACAACATCCTATGGCGCGCCTTGTTCATGTTTCCCTTATGGATGCAGAGCAGGAAGCTTTTTTACGAAGCGTAGGGCAAGTTCCTGTGCAAGGAGAACCGGAGCTACTGACAGTTATCTTTGAGCAAACAGCCCAGCAATATGCTGAAAAAATAGCACTGAAGGCATGCGATCAAACGCTTACCTATGATGCACTTAATAAGCAAGCTAATCGTCTTGCCCATGCGCTTCTTAAGCGTGGTGTTCGTGTGGAAGATAGGGTGGCCTTTATGCTGGAGCGCACAAGCCTTGTACCTATTGCCATGCTTGGTATTATGAAGGCAGGTTGTGCTTTTATTCCTGTTGATCCCACCTATCCGCAAGAGCGTATAGAGCATGTGCTCCAAGACAGCTCTGCTTCTTTTTTATTGGTGGATAAAGAGAGCCCTTGGCAGAACACGCTTATGGTGCGCGATTTGCTTGACGCAGAAGAGAAATCTACTAATCCTGAGCCTTCCCTTAGCCCTGAAAATTTAGCCTATTTGATTTATACATCTGGCTCAACTGGTAAACCCAAAGGGGTTATGCTTACTCATGCAGGTATTGCCAACTATGTTTTACCGCTAGCGCAAAATGTGCAAATGCATGCCCTCGCTACCTATGCCAGTGCTGTTCTTTCCATAACCACGGTGGCTTTTGATATGTTTTTAAAAGAAGCCTTCGGGGCCTTGATGCATGGAATAACGCTTGTTTTTGCCGATGAAGAAGCCATGCGCAATCCCGTGCGCTTAACAGAACTTTTTGTAAGCACACAAGCAGATGCCTTTAGCGCTACTCCTTCAAGGATGTTAGACTTTATGGAATATGATACATTGCGTGAAGCTATCTTGGCATGCAAGGTTATCATGTGCGGCGGTGAAAAATATCCGCCACGACTTTTAGAATATCTTAAAGCGTCAAAAGCCCGCTTATTTAACAGCTATGGGCCGACTGAAATTACTGTGTCTTGTAATGCCAAAGAAATTACAAATGCAAAAATTACCGTAGGTGCGCCATTGTATAATACACGTGAGTACGTGGTAGATAGACATGGAAATAACCTTCCCGTAGGTGTTGCAGGAGAGCTTTTAGTAGGGGGGCGTGGCCTAGCCAGAGGCTATTTAAACCTTGCAGAAGAAACCGCCAGCCGCTTTATCATGCATAATAATGAACGTGTTTATCGCACAGGCGACCTTGCCGCTTGGACTCAGGACGGAGAAATAATTATTCTGGGGCGTAATGATGGGCAAATTAAGTTGCGTGGTTTGCGTATTGAGCTAGAAGAAATAGAAAAAGCGCTTAATGCCTTACCAATGATAAAAAGCTCTGTGGTTGTTGTGCGGCATATGGGGCAAGAGGAGCATCTTTGTGCGTATTGTCTTGCTGATAGGCCTTTAGATTTTGCATATATTCGAGAAGAACTTGCAAAAACGTTAACGCATTATATGGTTCCTACAGGTTATATGCAATTGGAAACATTGCCAAAAACACTCAATGGTAAATTAGATGTAAAGGCATTACCTCAGCCAAATATTGAGCGCATAAGCACTTATGAAGCCCCTGTGGGTGAGCTTGAAACGGCCCTATGCGCCATTTTTAGTGAGGCGCTAAATACAGAAAATATTGGTGCCACAGATAACTTTTTTGCGCATGGCGGTACCTCGCTAGGGGTTACACGTCTTTTGGGTCTTGCTCATAAACATGGTGTGCGCGCCAATAAAGAAAAAAATGGACAAGAGCTTTCCTATACCAATATTTTTGCCTCTCCAACGCCAAGACTTTTGTCCAAGATTTTACAGGGAGAAAGTCTAGCGCAAGAGGAGGAGAAAGCTGCGTCAAGCATAGATATATGTAAAGACTATAATTACTCTGCCATTGATGCCTTATTGAAAAAGAATAGCCTTCAAGCTTTGCAAAGTGAAGCACCAAGACCTTTTGGCAACGCTCTTTTTACTGGGGCAACGGGCTTTTTAGGTATTACATTGTTGCATCAATTTCTTAAAAATGAACAAGGCAAAGCGTATTGCTTGCTTCGCAAGGGCAAATTTTCTTCGGTAGAGAAGAGACTGACGGCTCTTTTATATTTCTACTTTGCAGAAAATTTTGATGATCTTATAGGCACACGTCTTATTCCCATTGAAGGGGATGTGACCGATGCAACTTGGGTTTCTCTTGCAGAAAAAGAATCTGTACATACAGTGTTTAACTGCGCTGCCAATGTACGACACTTTGCCCACGATGATTCCATTGAAAGGGTGAATATTGGTGGAGCGAAGCGTTGTATTGAACTTTGTAAGAAAATAGGGGCGCGCTTAATTCATGTATCTACCGTAAGCGTTGCAGGCTTTTCTTTAAACGGTAGTCCTGAGGTGAATAATACGCTTACGGAACAAAGTCTGTATTTGGGTCAGCATCTTGAAAATCAATATATACGAAGTAAATTTATTGCAGAGCGTATGATTTTAGAAACTCTACTTGATGAAGGTGCAGGGCTTGATGCAAAAATTATGCGCGTGGGCAACCTGACAGGGCGTGTGTCTGACGGAGAGTTTCAAATTAATGCGAAATCAAACAGTTTTGCTGGGCGTTTACGTGCATTAAGCTTCCTTGAGACGGCACCGTATGCTATGGCAGATCAACCGGTAGATTTATCCCCTGTGGACTCTGTAGCAGAGGCAATTCTTTTACTTTCGCGCACGCCTAAGGCTTGTTGCGTGTTTCACCCTGTGAATAATCACGCTTTTTTCTTGGGTGATTTAATAGATAATATGATTGCTATGGGTATTCCTGTGCAATGGAGCGAAATGGATACTTTTACAGCAGCTTTTGAACAAGCTCGCGAAGAAATGTCGCATATGGAAGACATGGTAAGCCTTGTGGCGTATCAAAATATGACTCAAGGACAGACTGTAAGCGCTATTTCGTCAGCACGTCATCATACAATACAGGTTTTGAAGCGTTTAGGCTGGCAATGGCCCCTTCTTGGCGAAAAGTATCAAATAAGTTTTCTTGAAGCTTTAAAAACTTTAGGCTATTTTGATAAAACATAAGGAGGATAAATATATGATGAATATGAAAAAAATGACGTTCTTGATGGTGTTTGTATTGTTCTGTAGTGTATATAGTGCGGTTTTCGCTAAAGAATCTACACAGAAAGCAGATGTAACTTCCACAAGCGGTGCTTTTAAAAGTTGGAATACTTCTGAAGTGACCACAACATTGCAGGAATATATAAAGGCCATTACCGAAAAATCAGGAAAGAATTTTATTCCTGTTGAAGACCGTGTGGCAGTTTTTGATATGGACGGAACATTAATAGGTGAACAATTCCCCATTTACTTTGAATGGATGCTTTTTTGCCATCGTGTTCTTAATGACCCTGAATACAGCCCCACAAAGGAACAAGTTGCAGCAGCAGGTGGCGTGCTTACTGCAGCGCGTGATAAAAAAATTACTCTAGACATTGCGGTGAAAAAAACTCGCAGTTTTAGTGAAGTTTTTGCAGGTATGACTCCCGATGCTTTTCAAAAATATGTACACAATTTTATACAAAACCATGCAGACGGGTTTGAAAATCTTGCATTACATGATGCCTATTTTAGACCCATGGTTGAAATTGTTAGCTATTTAAAAGCGCATGACTTTACAGTGTATGTTGTGACAGGTTCCGATAGAGACGCAGCACGGGTAATGATTGCAGCGACACTTGGCTTACCAAAAAGACAAATAATTGGGAGCGATTGGTTTACAAAAGGGTCTAAGCA
>CAZBDD010000039.1:0-9449 GCA_964490475.1 uncultured Desulfovibrionaceae bacterium | reverse complement strand
AATTTGACGCAAAACATGAGGCCGTGCCATGGGTACTCCCTACTAGCCACAACATTTTTTATATTTTTTTCCGCTACCACAGGAGCAAGGATCATTGCGTCCTATTTTTGGCTCTGGGCGTTTATACCCTTCGGGGCGATGTGATATGCCTTCAAGGTAGTACAATTTTCCATCTTCTTCTTGAAAATAACTTTTTTCAGAAAGACTGTAGACATTTTTGTCAATCTCATACATGGCAGAAAAAGTGACAGTATCAAATACGCCTTTGCCATCTTTAGCAGGTTCTTGTCCACATTCTTTAATATGTAATTGATGCCAAATAATGCCAGCCATATTGTCGGAAATATTACTGTCATCTAGGTCATCTCTATAGATGGGGTGTGTAGTATCAATAATAAATTGAAAATTATGTAAAGAAAAGGCTGTATAACGCGCACGCACTAGGGCTTCGGCAGAGGGTACTTTTTCTCCATCATGATAGGGTTTGCAACAATTTTCATAGTCTTTTTGTGTTCCACAAGGGCAAAGATTCATAGTATTTCCTGTAATGTTGGCCTTTGATGCCTGTGACATGCAAAGGAAGCGTTAAAAACGTGTGTATCTCATCGATAAACACAAATTTGAGCTTCTTGTTTAAATTATGTGATATACCAAAAAAATAAATCAAAATAAGTAGTGTGTTATGAATACACTTTTTTGTGACCATTTTATTTGATTACGCTGATGGCACTTTAGTAATGGACTTTCATAAAGTGCCCCTTTTGTCTGGGTATTTTAGGCAAAAATATATAAAAGGCAAAGGCTTTTTTCAGGTGGAATTTTGTAACCAAGAATTTACTTCTTATGTCTGGAAATTTACCACATATTGACATTTTTTGATATGAGACTTAAACAACAAAAAATTTTGATATGAGGAAATTATATGGATCATAAAGATAAAGCAAGAGTGTTTAAAGCACTTTGCGATGAAAATCGCATTGCTATTTTGGAATTTTTGCGACACGGCGAACAGTGCGCATGCAAAATTTCGCAAGAATTAGATATTGGACAGTCGTCTTTATCTTATCATATTAAGATATTATGTCAGTCTCAATTGGTAGTGAGTAGATCAGTGGGGAAATGGACACATTATAAAATTAGCCAAGAGGGATGTTCTCTTGCCAAGGCTCTTTTATTGGAAGTGACTCAGGTGCAAGAGGCAGAGGATGAATAAAATGTGAAAAAAATATAGTAAATATGCATTTTATTCAAATTATTTCCATTTTCTTCAATGTTTAATAAAATTTTGTAGTACTCCGTGCCCCAAGGGTGCAGGAGACTAAATAAAAGGATGAAAAATTATGTCACAAAAATTACTTAAAATTATTGTTCCACTTTGTATGATTTTTGGAATAGTTGGCTTATGGTTTATGCAAAAAAATAAAGAAGATAGTTCTGTACATTTAGTAGCTTCTCATAATAGTGACTTTGCGCTTATAGCCACACAGCTTGATCTTAACGCTTTAAAAAAAATGAATGTTCCCATAATTATAGATTTTGGAGCAGACTCTTGCATTCCTTGTAAAGAAATGGCTCCCCTTTTGGTGAAGCTTAATATAGAAATGCAAAATAAGGCCTTAATAAAATTTGTAGACGTGTGGAAAAATCCTCAAGCTGCGGCAGGATTTCCTGTGCAAGTTATTCCTACACAACTTATTTTTAATGCTGATGGCACACCCTATGTGCCAAAGGATGCAAAAAATATGAAGTTTACCATGTATGCACATAAAGAAACCAATGAGCATCTTTTTACTGTGCATCAAGGCGGACTAAATGAAGAACAAATGCGTCATATTTTGAAAGAGCTGGGCGTATAGAATGGATGTATTATTATCACAGTTATCGGAGCTTTTACAAAATGCCACATGGTTTGCACCTTTGGCTGCTTTCTTAGCAGGGGTGCTAACTTCCTTTACCCCCTGCTCTTTATCTAGTGTTCCCCTAATTGTGGGTTATGTGGGGGGCACGCAAAGCGCAACGCAAGAACGCAATACGCAAAAAGCCTTTTTGCTTTCCCTTACTTTTGCTTTGGGTAGTGCTTTAACCTTTACACTATTTGGTATTTTAGCTTCTTTGGCTGGTGAACTTATAGGTACTACTGCTTCTTGGTGGTATTTTGCTTTAGGTACATTAATGATGCTTATGGTGTTGCAAATGTTAGGTATTTATCAGTTTATTCCGTCAAGCCATTTATTAAGCAAGAGCACAAAAAAAGGTTTCATAGGTGCTTTTTTGGCTGGAATCTTGGGCGGTATTTTTTCTTCACCTTGTTCAACGCCTGTTCTAATTGCCCTCATTGCTATTGTTGCGGGTAAAGGTAGTCTTGCTTTTGGTATTTTACTTTTTTTATTATATTCTTTAGGTCATGGTATACTTGCGGTTATAGCGGGTACATCTGTGGGTTTTGTACAAAAACTTTCTCAAAGTGAAAAATATGGACGCATAAGTAAAGTTTTAAGCATGCTTCTTGCTTTATCCTTGCTTGCTATGGGCTTTTATATGTTTCATTTAGGATTCCAAATGTAGAATGTAAAAAAATGTGTAAAATTTTTATTTATAAAAATGCAGGAATAAGCCCAATTTAAAAAAGAAGGTTTAATTTTTTTTACTTATTTAGAGAAAAGCAGTAAGAACAAATTTCTTTTTTTTATGTAAATAAAGAAGGTTAAGAAAAATAATTTCTTTTTGACATTGTGGTATGTTTATTGCTATAAAAAAAGCACCTTCCTTCCTTTTGCTTAAAGCCTCCTCTTAAGCATTGCGGCCTGCATTGTGCAGGCCGCAAAATTTTTTAATATTGAAAATTCTTCTTTCTTCACTTGACATCTGCGTCTATATTTGCGCATCCTATGATTATGAAAATACCACAGGCTAAAATGCGTCAATTAGGGCTTTTTTTCCGCACAAATTCAGGATTCCTCTTTGTATTTTGTATTTTTGTCTGGTATATTTTAAGCCTAGACGATGGTCTTTATCATTGGCAATGGCGTAGAGCATGGCATCATGTATTGCGCTATCGGCAAGGGGAATGGATTATTGGTCCTCTCATAGAAGGTTTGTGGCTTACCATGCGCATAGTGGGCGTAAGTTTAATTTTGTCCACTGTTTTGGGGCTTAGCACGGCAATTTTGCGCGGTACTCCATCCTACATTGGACGGGCATTGGCTGCTGGCTATGTGGGGCTTGTGCGTAATACTCCCTTACTTATTCAATTGTTTGTCATGTATTTTGTTGTGGCGCCTGTATTTGATTTGAGTCCTTTTTTTGCAGCAGTGTGGACATTAGCTCTTTTTGAAGGGGCCTATATGGCGGAAATTTTTCGAGCGGGTATAAATTCTATACCTAAAGGGCAATGGGATGCAGCCTATTCTTCAGGTTTTTCCACACCACAGATATTTAGATATGTTGTTCTTCCTCAAGCCTTGCGTCGTATTTTGCCTCCACTTACAGGGCAAACGGTTTCACTTATTAAAGATTCTGCTTTGGTAAGTGCCATTGCTTTACCAGATATAACCATGCAAGCACAGTTGATTATAGCAGAAACGTTTCTTTCTTTGGAATTATGGGTATTAGTAGCTGTATTATATGTACTAATTAGTCTTATAGTTACGGTGCCCGCAAAAATCTTAGAAAGGTATTATGCTTGGCGTTGGTTATGATAAAGCCTTAGTTTTAAAGGGTAAAAATTTTAAAAAAAAATATGAGTTTCTCTAAAGATTTTAAAATTGTTACCGATGATTATAGATGAGGGAATAGCTATGATAGCACATCAAAACTTGCAAACACGGTTGATGTTGCAACATTATGAGTTGCAACTAATGACAGCGAGGCGCCTTGCGCGTCATCGTCGCCAACAGCTGTTGGATGCAGAAGAAGAAGATACCCCTCCTACCCCAACTCCTCAAGAGCATCGTAAGCGTGTTGTGCAACAAGTAGCGCGCGAACTGTATGAATCTATGCTTTCCACAGGTTCTGAAAATCCTATGGTAGAAGATATTGTACAACAGCTTGGAAGAGCTTTAGGTACACAAATTTTATTACAATACCCTACCCCGGGGCCTTTGTCTGAGGAACACTTGCGTCTATTGCATGTTCCAGAAGAAGGTAAGGGAAAGCCCATACCCTTTGGGGATAAAGAAAATAGAGATGCCCTATACAAGCTTTGGGAAATTGTTTTGAAAACAGTGGAGAAAAGCACCGTTTAGTGGCTTAAAAGTTGTTTGCTTTAAAACAACGGTTTTGTTTTGGCATGCTAATACATGCCCACAATAAAATAATACAGAAATATTTATCTGTATTATTTTTATGATTTAATTAAACATTATTATAAAAATATTTATATAAATAATATGGAGCATTTATGCAAGTTTCTACTCAAACAAATTCTATGTATATATATCAACACGGTAATGATGGCAGCACGCAAAATGTGCAAAATTCACACGAAAAAACAGTACAATCAGAAAAAGAAGCTTTACTGATAGTGCCCAAGGGCGATAGTGTTCATTTTTCTAGTGATGCAAAATTATTGGCAGAAGCCAATCGTGTAGCCATGCAAGAAGGTGCCAGTGATTCAGAGCGTTCTGAAAAAGTTTCTCAATTGCGGGCGCAAGTACAAGGGGGCACCTATACCGTGGATGACAAAGCCCTAGCACAAGGTCTTGTGCGCGAAGAAAGATCTCTTTTTGTATAGACATTTTTAGTAACGCGCGGGAAAATAAAAATTGCTTATTTTATAATTTTTCCGCAAGTTATGTAAAAATATGAGATACTGCTGAAGCGACTTTTTCAATAGATCGAAAAGGTATTCTTTGGTTGCGCCTTTACTCCTACATAATTCATTGTGCGGAGTTTTTTGAAGCTTTGGTGCATTTAATGCGACCAAAAATCAAAACCTTTGCTATAGTAAAAGTGCAAGTGTTAAAAATTATATACAAAATTTTATCAAAAATAATTGTTCGAAATATTAAAAACAAAAGTTGCTCTGTTATGGGCTCATTTTCCTTAAGTTTTTATTATTTTGGTCGATATATTTGGAATAGAGAAATGTTTTTTTGAATAGGTTTCTTGTCATTTGAGCACGTTTTTTGCATTTCACTTAATGCTGAAGCTTTATCTAATACAAGCGGCAAATTTTTCCACATGAGGGTAGTCATATGTCAAATAGTATATCAGGCGGCATATCTTTTTCCGGCATTGGTAGCGGTACCGATTTCACCGCTATTGTTGAACAGTTAAAAGAGGTCGAATCTATTCGTCTTTATTCTTTAGAGGACTCTCGTGATGTTGCCAATGAAAGTTATGAAGCATATCAAGAGCTTTTAGACACTATTGCCGAAGCACAAGATGCTTTAGGAAATTTAAATACTCCTTCAAAATTTCTTACTAAAATTGCTGCCAGTAGTGATGAAGCCACTCTAGGCGTAAAGGCAGATGCCGAAGCTGTAGATGGTACTCATAAAATTGAAGTAAAGCAATTGGCTAGTAATGCTATCTGGGCTAGTACACATAACTTTGACGAAAAAACAACTGTTATTAACTCCACTAGTACGCCGCAAAACTTCACCTATACATACATGGGAACCGAGCGAACCTTAGCTGTGCCTCCTGGTACCACGCTAGAAGGTTTTGCCAATATGCTCAATGAAGACAAGGCTAATCCCGGTGTGAAAATGAGTATGATTAAAACGGCAGACGGCTATACTTTCCAAATTGCAGGGAAAGATTCTGGTGCCGGTGCTGACTTGCAAATTTTACCTTCTAATCTATTAGGTATGAGCGGCTCAGCTGGTTCATGGCAGTCATCTGCTTCTGTGGATTTAGATAAAGCCCTCAATGATGGTCAAAATGTTAATACGTATCAGTATACACTTACCTTTAATGATGGCAGCTCTTTTACGACTCGTGATGTAGCAGGCGATGCCTCGCAGCAAGATATTGTGGACGCCATCAATGAAGGAAAGCCCGGTACAGCCTCTATAGATAGTTCTGGGAGAATGGTTATTAATGATCTTCGATCTTTAGAAACCACAACTTTTGCACCTAATCCTGTGGCGGGTGAGCCTCCTATTGAAAGTAGTACTGAATCTAAGATAACACCTACCACTTCTTTTACTGTTTCTGGAACATTGACAGATCGTTTAATTTTGGGTTCTGCCAATTATATATTTACCAATGCAGATAATGAGTCGGTAAATGTGTCTATGACTGGCGACCACACCCAACATGATATTTTGAATGCCCTTAATGGTATGGGCTATAAAGTTAGTGCCAAAGAAGAAGGCGGCAATACAACAGTAGACCTGAGTGGCATTACCAACGCAGATGCCTTTTTAGGTACAGAGCTAAGTACTCCCGCAGTAAGTACTTTAGAAGCTTTTAGTGCCCAAGGCCCCTTCTCGCTTTTGCCGGCTCAAGAATACACTTTCATCAATGATGCAGGCGCTTCCTTTACTGTTGATATGACCACAGAACATACCATTGAAAGCGTACTTGATGCTATTAATGCCAATGGTTATAAAACTGTAGTTACAACCCCTGCTGATCCAGCAAATCCCACAGGCATAGCCATTGAAGGCTTAAGTAATTTTGATGATTTTTATACGGCTGTTCAAGGCGCTTCTTCCGGTGTTTCTGCCATTACAGAAACTGTTGTTTTTGGATATAATGGCGATTTGGCTGCTCCCGTCGCAGGTGCTGCTTCCTATACATTTAAAGATGCCACAGGAGCAGATTTAACCATTGCTATGCCGGCCAATCACACCATGCAAGGGGTGTTGGACGAACTTGAAGCTCAAGGGCATGCGGTATCGGTCACTGGGCCTACTTCAGGGCAATATGCCATAAGCATTGCGGGTATAAGCAATGTGGATGATTTTCTAAGCACAGATACAGGCCGCATTGAAGCCACCACCACATGGCCTAGTTATACGCAAGCTATTGATACAACATCATCTGTACAAAGTGGCATAGTACCACAAAGTATGAATTTTACCTTTACCATGACTGATGGCAGCACCCAAGAAGTGGCTGTAACTAGCGATCAAACATTGCGTGAGGTGCTTACAGATGCAGGTATAAGTTTTACAGAAGAAACCGACGGTACACTCACCTTAAATAATGTGGCAGGTATTGCAGGAGTTCCGGCTTCTGTGGGCTTGAGCGGTGGTGCCACCAGTTCTGACGTATGGGCTATTCAAGCTTCGCAAGATGCTATTTTTAAAGTGGACAACTGGCCACAGGATTTAACATCTAGCACAAACGAAGTGAGTGACGTTTTGGAAGGGGTGACTCTAACATTACGAAATACAGGTACGGCACAAATTACCATTGCTTCGGATACTGATTCAGTAAAAGATAATATTCAAACGGTGTTAGATGCGGTAAACTCTGTATTAAAAAAGATACAAGACTTGACAGCCATTACCGAAGATGTATCCCCCACTTACGATGAATATGGCAATGCAGGTATGGATACCACAGATGGTGCTGCTCTTACGGGCGATTACAGCGTACAAGCCTTTGCTAGTCGTTTGAAAGATAATATGGGTAATTATCCTCCGGGATTTCAGCCCATGTCGGCAGATGACATTTTTTCCGGAGATTTTATTTCTAGCTTGGCATTGATGGGTATTAAAGTTTCTTCTGATCTAGATTCGGAAGATTATGGCCTTTTTAGCATTGCACCGCATGGCACTACCACCGAGATTCAAGCCTTTGACCAATCTCTTTTTGATGATGCCATAGAAAATCACTTAGAAGATGTTATTGATTTCTTTGCCAGTGATGGTGTGGGAACCTCCTCATCGCCAAACTTTCGCTATGCGAATCATATTGCTGGTTTAACAGAGCCAGGCACTTATGACGTTAGTTATGATGTTGATATGGATGGTAATCCTTATAATGTCACAATTAATGGTGTAGCAGCTTCTGCCAGTGATACGCAGCCCAATACCTTTTCTGTGGCCAGCGCTGGCGATGCTTCTGGTATGTCTATTGTTATTGATAATTTGACGCAAGGTTCTTATACAGGTAGTGTTTCTGTTCAGCAGGGAAAGGTCAACCAAATGGTAGACTTTTTTATGGCGGAACTAAAATATGTGGCTCCCACTGCCAGCGACCCTACCCTTGGCAACGAAAATGGCGCTTTGATGATTGCCAAGGAAAGTTATGCCGAACAAATTAGAAGCTATGACGAACAAATTAGCAGCGAATTAGAACGCCTAGAACGCTGGGAAACCACAGAAAAATTGAAATTTGCTCGTCTTGACACCTTACTTGGCGATTATAATGGTAATATGGCAATATTGACGAACCAATTAGCACAGTTAGGTTAAGACTGTAGCTTTGTAACCGATATTATAAAGTAATTACGCAAATATTGCAGATAATACATATAAAATTGCAGAGGATATTATGAACAAGGCAGCACAGGCCTATTTTCAGACCAAGGTAAATACCACTGATCAAGGACAACTTTTACTTTTGCTTTATGACGGTGCTTTGCGTTTTTTACAACAAGCACGTGAAAAAATGCTCGCTAAAGATTATGCCGGAAAAGGTATTTTAATTTCAAAAGTTATTGATATTTTAAATGAACTTACCAATACGTTAAATCTTGAAAAAGGTGGTACTTTAGCTGAGAATTTAAATAATCTATATTTTCTTTGTACCACAAGACTTTTACAAGCAAATTTAAAAATGAATGTGGAACAATTGGATAATGTGGTAAGCATTTTATCTGGTTTGCGCTCTGCTTATGCAGAAATTATTGAAACACCGGAAGCAAGAAGAGCATCTGCGCAAATTTCTGCTAGATTAAATGTAGATGCCTCGGTAAATCAAAGAGCCGCGGTGCAAATGCAAAACACCGCTGCCCCCACAGGTCTTGGTAGAATGCAAGCCCGTAATGCCTATGGTGCACAAAATACCATGCCCAATGTGGCTCCTACCATGCAACCCTCCATGCCTGCTGTGGGAACACAACCTACCCCTGTGTCCACTTCCGTAACACCGCAAGCACCCGCAACGCCTGTAGCTCAAGAAATAGCGCAACAAGTTTTACAACAAACGACACAATTACAACAGACGCAACAGGCCGAAGAAGCACAACAAAATATTGTATCACAAAGTGATAAAGCTGCTGCCATACCTTTTGCCGCGTCGCCTACAACCGTAGCAGCGCAACCTGTTCCTGTGGTTGGCACAACCCCCAAAGTATCTGAAGCGCCCGTTGCAGAGAGTACAACAAAACCAACCGCTAAGGCACCTTTAAACGCGCCAAAACAAGGCTTTGGTGTTTCTGGCTTTGCCTATACTAAAGCTTTTGGTAAATAAAGATAAAGGCTTATTCATCTTTTCTGGGGGAAACTTTTGCTAGCGCCAAAAAGTTTCCCCCAGACCCCCTTCAA
>CAZBDD010000038.1:0-9537 GCA_964490475.1 uncultured Desulfovibrionaceae bacterium | reverse complement strand
GCCGCTAATGTACATTCAATCATTTCATATAGATAACTTTGGCGTTTTTTCACATATTGACGTGGAGGCTTTGTCTCCTGGACTCACTGTTTTTCTGGGTAGAAATGAGGCAGGAAAATCTACCTGTTTAGAGTTTTTGCGTACCATGCTTACAGGTTATCCTCACGCACGCAGTAAAGAAGCGCAAGAGCGTAACTATGCACAGCTTTTACCGGGAAGAACAGGGCAGGCAGGTGGATCTTTAAGTGTATATTTGGAAGATCGCGGTTTGGTGCATATAACACGTCGTCCACAAAAGGGGCGAGATAGTGTGGTGCTCACCGATGCCGCTGGGCAAGTGCTAGAAGGTGCCTTGCTAGAAAATATTTTATCTGGCGTCACGCGCGAGGTGTATCGTAATGTTTTTGGTTTTTCTCTTACAGAATTGCAAGTTTTTGAAAGCCTAAAAGATGAAGGCGTACGCCATGCTTTGTATGGAGCCAGTTTTGGCATGGGTTTGCGCTCTCCCGGAGAAGTACTTAAAGAGCTGAATCAAAAAATGGAAAAGCTGTATAAAATGAAAGGCAGCGCTCCTTTTATTAATGAAGCTTTACGCAATCTTGATAGGGTACAAAAAGAGATAGCAAGCATAAAAAAACAGTGTGCAACCTATGACAGTTTAAGCCAACAACACAGCGATCTTGAAGAAGAGTTGCAAAATATTCGTCGTACAAAATTGCAATGGGAACAAGAAAGACGTGATGCCGAAAGACAATTGGGTGTATGGAAACAGTGGGAGCAATGGCGCTTGGTGGAAAGTCAACTTTCGCGTTTGGTTCCTGTGCCGGAAACTTTTCCTGAAGATGGCGCTGGGCGTCTGGAACGGGCTCAACTATTACGTCAAGAAGCCGCTCGTCGAATGCATACTGAACAAGAGCGTTATAATAAATTAGAAGAAAAATATCACGCGCTTACTTTGGACGAAAGCCTTTTGAAACATAAAGTTCAGCTACTCTCTTTGCACGAACACAAATCTTCATTTAGACAGGCCCAAGAAGGGCTCATTAGTCATATGGGGCATATACAGCGCACACAAAATATTTTGAATCAACATTTGGCCGACCTTGGTCCGCAATGGACGTGCGCGCGTATACATTCTACTAATCGCTCATTGGTGGCTCGCAGTGCTTTGGAAAGAAAGGTGGCTCATATTCAAGCCACCGAGCAAGCGCATGTGGCGGCCACATCGCATTTAGAAAAAAGCAATGAGGCTGTAACCAATACCCGTCATCAAGTAGAGCTGGCACAAAAAACTTTAGAACATCTGCCGGAGCCACAAGCACCAGCGAGTAAAGAAGAAAGAGAAAGTATTCGCCAGCAAAAGGCCGTTTTAGAAAGTGCCATTCATGGTATGACAGAGAAAGACGCGCACCTATCTACCACACAGCGTACTTTTCAGCGTACCTTGGTACCCCTTTCTTTGCGTTCCCTAAATGAACTTAATGCTACAAAGTGCTCGGTGAAAGATGTACTTCCTCAACTACAAGCCCTGCGTCAATGCCAAGAAGAAGCTTTAGCTTTAGCTTCTACAGCGCAAGAATTACGCAAAAATACCTTTATGGCAGAGCAGGGCATGGCACAAGCGCAAGAAAAAGAAGATATAAGCAAAGGGCGTTTAGAGCGCTTAAAGCAATATTTGCGTTGCAGTGAAGCCTCTTCGCGAGAACGTATTGATGTTCGTGCTCGTGCTATTCGTACTTTGCGCCATATGCACACCATGCTTTCCTTAGAAAAAGAACGTATAGCAGAAATTAAGGAAAGAATAGCCACCAGCACCCCCCCTGAGCCTGTGAAAAGTATTGTGCTTATAATTTTAGGCTCTATAATCATTGCTTGCGGTCTTATTGGTTTGGCTTTGCCTCTATATTTTGCCATAAATACATTGCAAGTGACGGAAAATCTCATCATTCCTCTTTCGCAATGGACGTGCTATTTGGTGGTACTTACTGGGGCTGGATTTTTAGCCGGTGGCTTGCCGCGTTCTGGGCCCGATCGCAAAAAATTTGCACAAGAAATGCAAGTTTTAATAGATAAAGCTGCCCAAATGGAACAATCTCAACAAGAGTTGGAAGGGCAAATACAAGAGCAATGCGTTTTGGCGGAAGTGAAGGATGCCGACCCCATTACCCTAGACGCTGTGGAAATTTTATTGGAACGCGAAAGGGAAAAATGCGCCACGGAAGATCGCATACGCCTTGATCTGGAGCAATTGGAAATTGAGCATCAAGAAGTTTATGAATTTTCTGTGCAAAAACGTCAAGAAGTTACAAGTGCACAACAGCAAGAACAGCAGGCCTTGCTACGTTGGCATGAATGCTTGCGTAGTCATGATGTACAAAATATTCCCTCCCCTGACGCAGCGGCTACATTTTTTGCTAGAGTAGAGGCAGCTTTGGTGGCGCAAGAGGCAGCGCAAAATTTAGAAGAAGACATGGCTCTTCTTTTACAAAGCAAAGAAGAAAGTACCCAGAAATTATGTGCCATAGTTGCCATACAACAAGCCTTGCAGGATATGGACGCCAAGGTTTCGGCTTCCTTGCCTCAAGAAGATACCGTAACTATGGCAACGGAAGAAAGCCACGGACAAGATAGTTTAGCTGCTTTGTTACCAGTGCAAGGCGATATTGATTACACCACTTTTAGCGAACAAGAAATTCTTCAAGCTGTGGATACAGTATTGGAAGCTTGCCGCGAAGCCGATGAGGCACTGGCACAACGCGCCAAGGCTGATGCTGTTTTACACACGGCCATGCATAATTTAGAAACAGCCTTGCAAGAACAGATGCAAAGTGTACAAAATTTACAAAATAATGAACAAGAAATGCGAGATGCCGAACACGCATTGTCTGATGCTTTGCGCGATATGGGTTTGGATAAAGATATTTCGCCCACCATGTTGCGCTCTGTTTTGGAATGCATGGAAAAATGCTTGAGTGTTGAAGCTGAAATATTGCGTTTGCAAGAAGAAAAAGAGCGTATGGAAAAAGAGTGTGCCCACTTGGTATATCCCCTACGTTCTTTGCTAGAAGAGTTACAATTTCCTTTGCCGGAAGTAGCGCCTTCTAGCCTCACAGGGGAAAATTTTGTGCCCTATCAAGAAGATTGGTTGCAATCGTTAGATAACGTTCTATTACAATTACATAATGCTCAAGAAGCTCAATCAACTAAGGCGCAATTGCAAGAACAATTACACACGCAAGAAGAAGAGCTACACGAAGCGAGCACTGCGCTTAATGATGCTGAATTTACCATTATGCATTTGCTAAAATTGGGGCAAACAGAACAGGCTGAAGATTTTTTCCGTCTGGCGCATGTGCGTACCGAGTATCAAGCGCTAGAAAAACGTAAACATGATTTAGAAGATGCTTTGCGCCTAGCCGCCGGAGATAAAGAGCTTGAAGAATTTTTACAATCTTTTGCCACTAAAGAGCAACATGAATGTGAATTGTTTTTGCATAAGAAAGAAGAAGAGTTACAAGATCTTGTAACGCAAGAACAAGAAAAAATGCATAGCTTTGCTACTCTTTCAGCCACTTTACAAGGCTTAACTTCCACCGACACCTTAGCTGCTTTGCGTCAAGAAGAAAAAGATATTCAAGAAAGTGTGCAAGATGCAGCTACTTCTTGGGCTAAATTTGCCGTGGCGCGTCAATTACTTTTACAAGCTAAACAACGCTTTGAGCAAGAGCGACAACCACAAGTCATTCGCATGGCTTCGGAGATTTTTTCTGCCATCACTCAAGAAAAATGGAAAGGACTGACGGCTTCTTTAGAAGATAGTCATTTACAAGTGATTTCGCCCTTTGGTGAGCCTCTTTCTCCCCATGTATTAAGCCGTGGCACACAGGAGCAACTCTATTTGGCATTGCGCTTGGCTTATATTCGTAATCATGCGGCGCATGCTCAGGCCTTACCTGTAATCATGGATGATGTATTGGTGAACTTTGACCCAGAAAGAGCAGAACGCACAGGGAAAGCTTTAGTGGATTTAACGGAAGGTGGCAAAAAGCATCAGATATTATTTTTTACATGTCATCCTCACATGGCAGACATGTTGCAAAAAGACAGACCGGAAAGTAAAAGGTTTCTTGTGGAAAATCACACCATCCGCGAAGATAGAGGGTAAATATGTTTATGTTACGGGGGGAAATGCGAGGGCATGCTGTGGCCTTAGGCACTGTCTTTGTGTGGGGTTTGACCTTTGTTTCTACTAAAATATTATTGACAGACTTTACTCCTTTAGAAGTGCTTTTTACACGTTTTATTTTAGGTTATATCACTTTGTTGGTGTTTTATCCGCAAACATTGCCTTTTCGTTGCTTTAAAGAAGAAAAGCTTTTTATGCTTGCAGGCTTAAGTGGTGTTACTTTATATTTTTTACTGGAAAATATAGCCTTAAATTATACTTTGGCTTCCAATGTGGGTATTATTGTAGCCATTGCCCCTTTTTGTACAGCTCTTTTGGCTCAGGTTTTTTTACGGAATTACGCTAAAGAAACTCTAAATTGGACTTTTTTTGCGGGTTTTGTAGTGGCTATGAGTGGTATTGCTCTCATAGTTTTTAATGGTACCGTACACTTGCAACTGAATCCTGTGGGTGATATTTTAGCTGCAGGCGCAGCGCTTACATGGGCATTTTATTCTATAAGTATGCGTATGATTGGTGAGTTACGGCTGAATATGGCCATCTGCACGCGGCGTGTCTTTTTTTATGGGGTACTGTTTATGTTGCCCGTGGTGGCTTGGCAAGGCGTACATTTAACGTGGGCTTCGCTAAGCAAGCCTATAAATATTTTTAATTTTCTATTTTTAGCTGTCATTGCCTCGGCAGTGGGCTTTGCCACATGGAGCTGGTCGGTGAAGGTGCTTGGTGCCGTGAAAGCCAGTGCCTATATTTACTTGGTTCCGGTGGTGGCTGTTTTTTCTGCAGCTATAATTTTAGAAGAAAAAATTACTCCCTTAGCTGTGCTAGGCACAGCCTTAACTTTGATAGGTTTGGTAATCTCTGAGATAAAAATGAAGGAAAGGAAGCAGGAAAAGAATTATGAATAAATCTGTGAGTGGTAAGTCTGCACTGACCAGTTCTGGTACTCTATTGTTTTATTATGTATGTGGTATACTGACATTTATTTTAGGCTTTCCCGTCTTTATTGCAGCTGTGGGCGCTTTGCTTTCGCGCTCTGCGGCTAAGAAAGAAGGGGTGCTCTTGGTGAGGCAGCATTGTACTTGGATTTTTCGTAGTATTTATATGTCATTGGCACTCTTAATTACTGTCACCTGTTTTGCTTTAGTTCTCTTGGGGGCGGCTTTTCCAACTTTTCCGGATGTATCTCATATTCAGACTTTTAGTGAAATATGGGAAAACCCTGATTTGCGCAAAGCTGTGCAATATTCGGCTGCCTTTGTACTTGCCATTACTGGAGTAATGATTTGGTTTCTTTATAGAATGTTGCGCGGCGGCTATACATTGCTATTATTACGGGCGCCCAAGAAAGCTTACTAATCTGTCATTGTATAACGGAGTGTAATATGTATGCTATAGCCGCTCCTTCTTGTGTGCTTCCCGCCAATGTGGCAGAAAATGCACAATTTTTAGCCCATAAAGTTCAAGAGGTGGGTTTGTGCTTTTTTGAAACCAAGGCTAGCCTTGCCTATACTGAAGAAGACCTGCCTCCCCATTTACAGTCCTTGCCTTTGCGGTGGCATATACACTTGCCTGTAGATTTACCATGGAAAGTAGGCAGCTCTCTTAAAGGCAGTCATGCCGCGCAAAAAGCTTTGGCATTGCATACTAAAACAGCTTATTTACGCCCTAGATATGCTGTACTGCATCCCCCCACATTTTTAGATGACCCTGTGCAGCAAGGGCGACTACTTCAGGAGTTTTTGCAAACATGGCATAAAATGACTCCTTGTCCTGTACTTTTAGAAAATTTACAGCATATGCCTTTACATACTTTGCCTGATTTTTTGTTTCAAAACTCCACACAGCATAAAAAGCAAGGGCATGCTTTTGGCATTTGCCTTGATGTGGGCCATATGTTAGCTTTTGAACAAGAGATTCTTTTAGAAAAGCAAGCTTTGCTTGATAGAGTGCAGTTGGTGCATTGGTCTGCGCCGGGCAATTTTGACGATCATAAACCTTTATCAGCCTTTACAGCGCAGCAAAAAAATATTCTTACGCAGCTTATGCCTCTGTTGCCGCCGCACTGCACACATATGGTAGAGGTGTTTAACTGGCAAGGAATTGAGGAATCAATACCTCATTTACAAAAATTTCTGGCCCATGGTGGTATGAAAAATGGCCATAAAAAATAAATTATGTCAGCGCTTGCAAGGGTGGATTGCAACCTTACCTAGAGATGAACGGTGGTGCATTCTTATTACAGCCGATCCCGATGCTTTGGGCTCGGCCATGGCCTTAAAGCGTATTTTATCGCGTAAAGTGCGTGATATCACCATTGCCAGTACCAACCGTATTACGCGCCCTGATAATTTGGCCATGATACGTTATTTGCGTATTCCTCTTGTGCCTTGGGAAGCGCATATGCGTTCAGAATTTCAACGTTTTGCCATAGTAGACTCGCAACCTCATCATAACGAAGCTTTTAAAGATATTCCTTTTTCATTAATTATTGATCACCATCCTATGCCGGATAATTATTGCCATTTTGCAGAATACCTAGATATTCGCCCTAAATTGGGGGCTACCTGCACTATGTTTTATCAGTATTTGCGCGGTCTTAATATTCGCCCAGGAAAACTGCTGGCTACAGCTATGCTTTATGGCATCAGGACTGACACAGCGGCTTTTGAGCGTAGCGGTGAAGAAGCCGACTTTCGTGCTTACCAGTGGTTGTCAAAACATAGTGATACCACAGTATTACGCCGTATTTTGCGCTCAGAATACTTAAAAGAATGGTTGCCCCTTTTTAGCCACGCTTTTCGTTTTTTACGCACGTGTAAAAGGGGGGCTCATGCCCATGTGGGTAATGTGCATACTCCAGACTTGTTGGTAGCCATAGCGGATTTTTTTACCAGAGTACACGGTTTGCGTTGGGTGGCAGTGAGTGGTGTTTATGAAAAAACCTTAGTCATTATTTTCCGCGGCGATGGCTCTCTTAATTTGGGTGACATAGCTTTACGGCGATTTGGTAAGGACGGCTCAGCTGGTGGACATAAGGTTATGGCTAGGGCGGAAATCCCTTTAGGTGTCATTGGGGAGAAAAGCCTTGCCGACTATGTATATTCAAGGCTTATAGGCATTGTGAAAGTGAGCAACTAATATTTTTCAAACAAATTCTGTTAGCTGTTGCCTAGCCACTTATCTAAAGTAGAAAAAAGCACTTGTGGGTCAATGGGCTTGGTAATATGCTCATTCATGCCACTTTCTATGCTAAGCTCACGGTCTTTCTCCAAAGCATGGGCAGACATGGCAATGACAATAAGATTTTTGTACTTAGGAGACTGGCGGATTTTTCTTGCTGCGGTAAGGCCATCCATAACAGGCATCTGTATGTCCATAAGCACAGCGACGTAGCTTTTTTTATCGAGCATTTCAAGAGCTTCTTGACCATTGACCGCCACATCAATGGTATAGCCAACACTTTCTAGTAATTCTTGCGCAATAATTTGATTTATTTCATTGTCTTCTACTAGCAATAAATGCCCATGGCGCTGGTTTTCAGTCAGAACCGCGCTTGTTTCATGCGTTGATGTGCTTATTGCTTGGGTCTTATCTATTTCTAAAGTTAAGGTAAATGAAAAAGTGGATCCTTTTCCTTTAGCGCTTTGTATAGAAATTGTTCCACCTAGGGATTCCACAATGTTTTTACTGATTACAAGCCCAAGGCCAGTGCCTCCATATTTTCTAGTGAAGGAGGAGTCCGCCTGAGTGAAAGCAGAAAACAGTTTTTCTTGCTGCTCAGCGTTTAAGCCAATGCCACTATCTTGCACAGAAAACAGACATTGCACGCTTTGCGAATTTTGTTCTGTGCACTGCATGGTAATTTCTATTCCACCTTGTTCTGTAAATTTTAAAGCATTGCTTACAAAGTTAAATAGAACCTGCTTAATGCGCAATGGATCACCCAAAAGCTGCGTTTCTGCGCAATGCTCTGTAGTAATAGTAAGGTGTAAGTTTTTTTCTTTAGCTTTAGGGCCGTATAGGTGGTTTATCTCAGCTTGGATACTGCTTAAGGTAAAGGGGATGTGTTCAAGTTCTAATTTTCCGGCTTCCATTTTAGAAAAATCTAAAATATCGTCGATGATACGCAAAAGGTTTTGAGCGGATAATAAGGTTTTTTGTATATAATCTTCTTGCTTGCCATTGAGCTCTGTTTTAGAAATCAAGTACAATAAACCCAGAATACCGTTCATGGGGGTGCGTATTTCATGGCTCATATTGGCCAAAAACTCACTCTTTATCTGTGCACTTTTATTGGCGTTTTCAATATGATGCTTTAAAGAACGCACCATGGTAAGTATATGCTTATATACACCAATGTGCGAATCATCTTCTATAACATTATAATCGCCCGCTATAACGCGCTCACTCAGCTTAATAAGCTCCTTAGGATCTTTTCCTAACTGCTCTTGAATACTTAAGATAACATAGCCACATATGCACGCAGCTAAAAGAATAACTACAAGTATACTTAAATAGATGAGATCTAAAGAATGTAGATATACTTTGTCACTTTCTCTTGAAACCTCTACACCTTGCTCTCTGTTGAAATTTACAGCCATGAGCAATTCACTAGAAGCTGCATCGAAGAGCTCTCGAGATTCATTTTCTAAGTATTCTGTGGCTAAAGTGAGATTTCGACTTTGTGAATAGTCAAGTATTTTTTCACTTATTTGTAAATACTTTTCCCATAATATGGAAAAACGTTTATATGTGTAGCTTTCTTCTTCACAAGAAATGAATGCTTCATAATTTTTTCTAACAACAGCTAGCTCATGTAAAACATTCGCCATAAGCTGTTTGTATTTTTTAATGTCTTTTGCGTCTACACTATAAATATAGCTTATTTCATAAATTCTATAGTCGGAGGTAAGCGTATTGATGCGTTGCACATTCACTGTGGAAGGGAGCCACTTACTAGAAATTTCGTTAGATTTTTGGTTAACCACATGAAGTTGGACAATGCTAAAATATCCAAGTCCCGCAAAGGCCAGGAGTAGGAGAAAAGTCATAAAAATTAACTTTGTAGATAACCGCATTGTATTCCTTTTCCAAGCTTTGCATGTGTATACATGCAAAGCTACTGTGCAAACAAGATGCTTATATTTTAAGGTGAAATTATACGTCTTTCACTTCCATTTTTCCTGTACTACTGAATTTTTTCGATAAAAGCAAGAGGATTAAAATTTGCCCTTTATGGACTTATTCCCACCACCAAGCAGCCCTTTGTACCAAAAGATCTATATCCCCACCGGCAGCAATATTTAAAAAAGAAGAATATTTTCGCACAAGCTGTTGGCTGTGCTCATTGG
>CAZBDD010000037.1:0-9610 GCA_964490475.1 uncultured Desulfovibrionaceae bacterium | reverse complement strand
CAAAATTCGCCTTCCTTGTTAGAGAACAAAAAATCTATTAAATCAGTGTTTCCTTAGCTTCTTTTTCACTGTGAATACGCATTAGCCAATGGTTATTATACTGCCATCAATAGCTAACTTGCCTTTTTTACTATCTCCGGTAAGTCCGCCCCATGTACCTTTAAATTTCAAACTTGAAGTTTTGACAGTGAAGGCGTCGGTATCAAAGCCTATACTGCCTGCTTTGCCATATAAGTAAGGTTTGCTCGAATTAATAACGTCATTATTACTAGGGACGGCCTGAGCAGCTTTTTCTGCAGCATCCGCAGCATCTTTTGCAGCCTTTTTTGCGGCCTCGTAGGCTTGTTTCTTCTCGTCTTCAGTAGATTTAGGATTAATAGCAATATCCTGAGCTTTTTTAGCTTTAACTGTAGCAGCCTCTGCAGCCTTCGCCGCTGCCTCCGCCTTATCAGAGCTTGGAGCGAGCAGGAGTATATTTTTTTTGGAAGAAATATTTACATTCTTAGTGGCATTTATGTTTATATTCTGAGCACCTGAAATACTAGCATTTTCTTTAGCATTTATGATTGCACTGTTACCGGTATTTATGATTGCATTTTCAGTGCTAGCTAGGGTTGTATTCTCAGCATTTATAATTGCATTACTAGTGGCGGCTATATTTGCATTCATGCTACATATGTTTGTATTATGAGTGGCATTAATGAATATATCGTTATGGGCTTTAAATCTTACATTTTGCGCTTCGCCGTATAGGTAAGGTTTATCAATTTCTGCCACAGCGTTTATACCAGCTACTAAAGCCTGTTCAGACTTTTCGTTTACATCAGATAGTGCGCCGTTATCTTCTTTTTCAGAAGTACTAGCTCTTGCAATAAGGCTTATACTTCCATTAGAGGCAATATGTGTGTTTGTGGCTGAGGCTATGGCTACATTTTTGTCGTCAGATTTAATACGCACACCACTAAATTCTTTTGCTTGCATCTGGTTTTTGAATATGGTTACAACAGCTATTATTTCTGCAACTAAAGGGGGAAGAGTTGCAGCCATATACCTTACTTGTCCAAATTTTTTTTTACTTTCAGCAGTAGTGTCAGTGTTATTATTGCTGTCTTTTATTGTGCTTTTATTTTCTTTATGAATAGCACGGCTGGCATTGTATACATCTATGCCTTTTGCTGTTAGTTCAAGCAGCATGTCAGTTATAAATATAGACCAATCCTTAGCAGAAGTAAGTGGGGCAAGTAGAGAAAGCTTTCCTTCCGACTTTGCTTCATTGCTAAGCAAGTCTGTGATATAGTGAGGATCTTCTTTGTCTTTTTTTGATATCTCAAAACAAGTCTCAAAAATATTAATTAAAGAAATTAGAAATTTCGTGCCACTTTGTACCTTTTGATTGAATTGCTTTACATTTTCGTAGCTAGCTTTAGCATTGTTGAAATTTTCTTCGGATCCTCCCTTAGAGGAAGCGTCTTTAGCTATAGCCATATTTGCATTTTCTATTGCAGCATAAGAACTTAATCCTCTACTAAAAGCTTTTAGAAAGAAAAGTAGTGCAGTTTTTGTTTTGTATGTAGAGCTGGCAGAAATAGAAGCACTTATGCGAGACGAAAGTTTGTTTGCAAGAGTAGCACTAGAACTAGAAGAAAGTGAGCTGTTGGAATGAAAATGATCTGCTTGCAGTATAGAAGCATCAAGACTACCAGAGGTCATAAATAAACCAGAACGCCCACTACCAGTTGCTAAATTTAAGGCTTGCTTTTCCCCTTTATCGTGGAAGGTGAGCCCACCACCGCCGGCTGTGGTTATGCCGGAAAAAAGTGCATTGCCTTCATGATCCATTGTTCCTGTTTCGTTATTGGCAAGAGCGGCGGCAATGAAGGGGCGGTCGGGGTGCCCGTCGGTAAAGCTTATAAGTACTTCGACCCCCGGATCTAAAGGGAAGGAAGTGCCATAACCAAGCCCCACAGAGGGCTGAGCTCTGCGTAGCCAGCAAGAAGCCCTACCGGCCTCTCTGCCAGAAATATCTTGCGGAAAAATTACTTTATACCGCCCAAAAGGGTCTATTTCCGGAATGCCGGAATCGGAGGCGGCATCAATAAAGGCATGTATCATACCGGAGATTTTTTTGCGTTCTGTGCGATGCTCTGCACGAAATTGCACATCTTTTTCTATGCAAGTAAAGGAATTTCGATAATACACTGTGTCAGTAGGGTGCTCAAGGGTAATGCCAAGCATCATGGAAAGATAGCCTTCTTGGCTACCCTCGTGGCGCACTTCGGTAATAAGGTATTGGGCATTGCATGAAGCATCAAAATGTTTCTCAAGCGTGAAAATATAGCCGGGGCTTAGGCGTGGTACCGCACTTGAGCCTTGAAAGGTGACACCCCTACAGCGCAGGGCTTGAGCACGAATGTTGGCTAGTCTTTGTCCCTCGTCGGTGGTGGTAAATCCATCGCCATAGAAGAAAAGTTCCCCAAGGCCTTGCTCTTTGACTATGGCAGTGGCCACTACTGGTATATTGGGGTTTTGCCAATCATAATCGCGCACATGTACATATTTGGGCAGTGGTGTATGCATTTTGTTAAAAGAAACGACGACTTCATCCATATAAAGTGTTTCAAGACCACTGGTAGGTGAATAAGTAAGGGTAGCATTGCCTTCTATGGGGGTATGATGTGTGGGGGCATCGCTAAAAATAACTTTTTCTTGATTGCTTTGCTGGTCAAAGTAATAATATATGCCCTCACGCTCTAAAAAGTGGGAGATATACGCATAGACATCTTCATTGTATTGCATGGAAAATTCGTAGGCAGCATAGGCATTTTGCAGATTAAATTTATACTCCGGCTTTATTTTTCCACAATGTTCCAAGGCTTTATCTACAATTTCTTGCACATTTTTATTTAAATAGATGGCATTATGCACAATGCCGCGCAAACGTGAAAATTGCGGTTCCATGGTGACAGTATAGAATGTCCAGCCATTGATATGACTTTTTTGTGTGCAAGAAGAGGGAAAACCGTGGAATTGCACCGCCTTGGCTTGATCTCTGGCAATTTTAAGGGTGCAGGGTGATACCATAAAGGTATCCATGTCTAAGAAATTTTGGCTTACAAGGGTTAATTCAAAAGAATATAAGGTGTTTAAACCTTCCACACCGGAAAAACGCACCACTTTACAACTCTCTTGCTTTAAAGCAGATGACTCAAAAAAGAAACGTTCTCTATGCTGTACTTGTTGCTGGGTCATGGCTGTCTCCATAAGCGGAAAATATATATAGATATTTTATTTTTTTGCTTTGTAAAAATACTTCAAAAAAGCATACCTTGCTTTTGAAGTTCTACAAAGTTTTTTAATTAAACGTTATCATTTTACTGCTAAGTGCAAAAGAGGTTCGGCTGGCTGTGATTTTTCCCCAATTGCCACTTGCTGTGAGACTTTCTTTTCCTGTGAGGGTAAGGTTTTTCGTGGCAGCAATAGTAATATCTGTTTTGCCTGTCATTTGTATTTCTTTGGTACTTTCTATGCCTATCTTGGTATCGTGCGAAATTTTGGCCTGAGCATCGGTAATTTCTAAAGCATGCGCGTCAAAGGTAAGTTTAGAACTGGTATTGGTAAGTTCTAAGGAATTTTTTATGGCAGTGTTTTCTTTGCGTAATATTTTTAATGTACCTGTATTTGGTGTGGCCTCTTGTTGTATTAAAAGCTCGTCCCCTTTGTTGGTAAGGGTGCAGCTGGCATCGTTGAACACGAGTTCGCTGTAGGTAGCTCTGGGGGGGACAGGTGCTGCAGGAACAGCAACTATATTTGATGTCACGTCTGTTACAGAATCCGGCACAATGTTTAAAGCTGCCAATGAACTCTTAGTACCTGCTTTATAGGTGCTTGCTTTAAGATTATTGCTTATGGTGATATTGCTATCAGATTCTAATGCAAGGCTTTGTCCGGCAAAGAAAGCGCCTGTTTCGTGTGCCAGCACACGCACATTATCTGTTTCATTAAAGATAAATGCTTCGTTACCGGTAATGCCCATACTTTGAGCGTGCATTTTTACAAGATCATCGGCCGTAGCATTCGAGACGTTTTTAGAGGCACCGGGCAAAGCAACAATGGAAATATTTTTATTGGAAGAAACATGAGTGCCTGTTTCTGAGGTAAGGGCTACGTTGGAGTCGTCGGATTTTATTTTAACGCCTCCAAAGTTGGTTGTGGCCGTTTTTATGCCACCACTGCTAGCAAATACAGTAATAAATGCCACCACTTCAGAAAGTAAGGCTGTAAGTGCCGTGGTATTATTTCGTGTCATGGTTTGTTTTTTTTGCATGGCTTGTAAATGCAGCTCTTCTTCAAGTTCTGTGTCCATGTTTTGAGCACATGTAGCTTTTTCATTTTCTTCTTGCACAGTATATTCAGCAATCTTTGCATCGTATTGCTCTTGATCTATGCTGCCAGCGTCTAATTTTTCTTTTTCTTCGGTTTTTAAGGTGTCATATTTTTGTGTTATTTCATTTTGTGCTGTTTCTTTGTCTAGTTCGTTTTGGGCTCTTGCATCAGCTTCTGCTTTTTCTATGTCTTTCTGATCTTGTTGTGTTGCCATAATGGCTGTAGCTTCAGTATAACTTCTTGCTGTTAAAGAAAGCACTGCTTCTGCTATAAGCATGGTGCGAAGCTTTCTTGTTATTTTTGATTGTAAGGTAAGCGAAGCTCCATTATCACCTGAGCTTAAAGTAGAAATATAAGGTGAAGGATTCGTGCCTAAGTGACTCTTAGTGACACCTAACATTTTTTCTGTTGTAGCAGAAAAAAAACTCAGTACTTTAAGAATGTCTGTGGTGAAGTCCCAGCCCATTTTTTCTTTGTCGGCGGAGGTATCTTCCGGATTATCCGTTTCTGCTTGTGTGGCTCTAAGTTTGGCATTGGTTGCACCGGCTGTACTAATATTGGTGAGCTCTTTTAGTACCATGTTGATAATGGAAAAGGCGCCGGGATTGCCAGTGACGCTCATACTGCTTTTTACGCGAGAAGCAATGGTATTTGCTATACTGGCATGCGTAAAGTTTGTGGTAGAACTTACCGTATTAAGACTGTCTGATTGCATAATACTGGAATCTAAACTGCCAGAAGCCATAAATAAACCAGAACGCAAGCTGCCTGATTGTAAATTAAAACCTTGCTTTTCGGCTTTATCATTAAAGGTCAGACCACTACCTCCGGCTGTGCTTAGGCCGGAAAAAAGCGCAGAAGCGCTATTATCTCTGGCGGCTGATTCTCTATTGGCAATGGCGGAGGCAATGAAGGGTCGGTCGGGGTGCCCTTCGGTAAAACTTATAAGCACTTCGACACCAGCATCAAGCGGAAATGATGTGCCGTAGCCAAGACCCACAGAAGGTTGCGCTCTGCGTAGCCAGCAAGAAGCCTTGCCGGTACCTCTGCCGGAAATATCTTGTGGAAAAACTACCTTGTAGCGACCATAATCGTCTATTTCCGGAGTTTTGCTTTGACCGGCAGTATCAATAAAAGCGTGAATCATGCCAGAGATTTTTTTGCGCTCTGTTTTGTGCGGTGCACGAAATACCGTGTTTTTTTCAATGCATGTAAAGCTATTACGATAATAAACTGCGTCAGTAGGATTAGCAATGTTTATGCCAAGTACCATGGAAATATAGCCTTCTTGGCTACCTTCGTGGTGTACATGGGTAATGCTGTAAGAGGCATTGCACGAGGGATCAAAATGCTTTTCTAAATTAAAAATATAACCGGGGCTTATGCGCGGTACGGAGCTTGTGCCATGATATACCGTGCCTTTACAATATAAAGCTTGTGCGCGTATTTTGGCAAGGCGTTCTCCTTCCTTCGTGGTGGTAAAGCCATCGCCATAAAAGAACAAATCGCCTAAACCATGCTCATCTACAGTGGCTTTGGCTTCTAGGGTAAAGTTGGGGTTTTTCCAATCATAATCACGCACATGCACATATTTGGGTAGGGGGCTTTGCACCGTAGTAAAAGAAGTAATCACCTCATCGGTATAAATGCTTTCAAGACCACTGACAGGCGAATAGGTTATATGGGCATTGCCCATGATGGGAAGGTGGGTTGTGGGTGCATCGCAAAAAATGATTTTTTCCTGTGCACTTTGCTGGTCAAAATAATAATAAATACCTTCGCGTTCTAAAAAATAGTTAATATAGGCGTAAGCATCTTCATTATATTGCATGGAAAATTCTTGCTTAGGGTAACTTTTTAATAGCTGAAATGTATGCTGTGGTTTAATTGTCCCACAATGTTTAAGCACTTCTTGGACGATTTCCTGAACATTTTTATTAAGAAAAATAGCATTGTGCACAATTCCATTGAGTTTAGAAAATTGCGGCACAAGGGTAATGGTGTAAAATGTCCAGCCATTATGGTGTGAATTTTGTGAACAAGAGGCAGGAAAACCATGAAAGTTAACGCTTTGGCCTGCGCTGCGTTCTATGCGCAAGGTGCAAGGCGATATAAGAAACTTACGAGTATCAATAAATTCTTGGCATGCCAAAGTAATTTCAAAAGAATACAAAGTGCTTAAGCCTTCTGTGCCGGAAAATCGTACTACTTTACAGGTTTCTGCTTTGATGGCAGAGGAGGTGAAGTGAAAAATTTCTCTGGGCTTTGTACTTTGCTGGGTCATGGTATTCTCCTTATAATACTAAAAACATAAGAACTTAACTCACAGAAATATTACATCTTCTAGCGTTAAATCTAAAATATAACAACTCACAGAAATGGTTTTTTTGAGGGGTGGGCTCTGGGGAGGGGAGCTTTTTTTCCTAAAAAAGCTCCCCTCCCCAAAAAAATCATAAACCCAAAAAACAAATTCCCTCTTGTCACTTATGCCGAATAACGAGAAAAATAATGTTGCACTCGCGGTATAGAACGCGAAGGATTATGTAAAAATGCTGTTTGCCCAAGGCGTAAATTCGATTTATTTTGCCCTTGATGCGTGCCGTTTCCAAGATAAGAAGAACGCACACGTATATTTTTTTTAGCATACAAAACGACATCATATTCTAAGGTGCCTGGCAAATACTGTTGCAGAAAATTGTGCAATTTTTGCATTAATATTCCTTTGGGGCTTAAGTCGTGCAAATGCTGTAGAGTTAACTCTTTTAAGTGTATACGAAACTTTCCTTGTTTATCAAAAACATGCTCTCCCACAACGGCTTCACCCAATTGGGCTTGCGCTGTACCAAGACGGCAAAGCTGATCTTTAGGTACAGGCACTTTGCATAGAACACATTCTTCAATAAATATATTCTCTATACCCAATTGTAAGCGTAAACCAAGGCATAGCGCATGGGCAGAGCGATGGCGACGCAAAAAAAGATTGATAAATTTAAGGTCTGCATGATTGGCATGGGCAGCTTCGCGCAGGGCAGGCGAGCCAAGACCTAGTAGGCAATACTGCATTTGCAATACGCTGTTATCTTGCTGTTCTAAAGTGCGAAAACTGAGTTTGTAATGTTGAAAAGCTCTATAATATAAAGTATATAACGCTTGGTTAAAAATGTCTAAGAAATCGCGGCTACCACTGCGATCTAATCTGGCTTCTTCTATAAGTTCTTCAGTATAAAAGGTGGGTAGGGGGCTTGCTGTACCATACAGGGCTAAAAAAGTGGCCGTAAGCTCATAACTTGGTTCGGTTTTTATAGCTGTAAAAGGTAGTAAAGCTTGGCTTGAACTTATCTCTGGTGAAGCTTGAGAGGGGGCTTGTTCCAAAAAGCGCGCTTTAGCTGCTGCTGCTTCTTCTTCAATGCTAATGAGCTCTTTTTGTAAACTTTCTGCAGTGAAAAAGCGCTCTTTAGGAGATACCTCTAGGGCTTTAGCTGCTGCTAAATCGGTGCTGGGATGGCCTAGGGTTAGCTCTGGAATTATTTTTAAACCATTTTTTAAGAAGGCCAATTCTGAGCCATACTCATCTCGAGCATGTAATGCCAACAGTCGTACTGCTTGCGCAAAAGAAAACTTTTTGGGCGAAGCAAGCAGTGCGGTAACTAAAGCAGAACTTTGCTTCCTAATTTCGGTGCCCATAAGAAATTTTCTCCTGTTACAGTATCGTGAATTTGTAGTGAAACATATGTATTTATAGGTGCATAGTGTAAAAATATTTGCTCTAAAATAATACCAAATAGGCTGACCTCGCCCACGGAGGCAAATCCATCACTATTAACAGTGAGTAAGAGCTTTTGCCCGCGTAACAATCGGCCTTTGTGTAAACGCTCTTCGGCAATACATTGAAAATTGGTAATACTTTCAATTCTTTTTCGATTTAGAATATGCAGTGTGGCGTCGCTGTGTTCGTGTGGTGAATAGAGCAATAAGCACTCTTTTAAAGCTTCAGCAGAGGACAATGGCAAAAGATTAGTATGCACATGAGAAAAAAGTTGCCATAATAAATGGGGATTATCCGGCGCAGGTGTGGGCATGGTGGGCTTAATAATATTTTTAAATGAAGCCATGGCCGGTGAAGAATCGGTGGCAACGTGAATATCGCCTGTTAAAAGATGCGCCGGTAATTGGTGCTGGTAACAAAGCAATTGTGCGGTTAGGGTTTCATCTTCTGAAATTTCCTCTTGCGAATTATAGACAAAACCTAAATAGTGTTCGTATCTGCCTGTTAATATAGGTTTTGTGCGCCGCAAGGAGTAGGCTAACTCTTTTTGGTTATGCCATTGATATGAGCTAAAGGGTTTGTATTCACGAGTTTGACCGCCTCTAAGCACACCTATAACTTTTTCTACCTGATAAATACTTAAGGTTTTTTTAATATCTTCCTCTGGAGTAAGGGCATAGTCTTGTTTGGTATGGGTGATGGGAAAAGGGGTAGCCGCATGATGAAAAACATTCATGGCCGGTGCTATATTGCATAAAAGTAATTGCTCGGTTGTCTTGGGCATGCTTTCGGGTAAATTTTGTAAATGGAAACGTATTTCCATGGAATGGCCGCTGGATGTTGATTTTATGCCGCTGTGTACTTGGTGTAGATGCACAAAAAGGTATTTTTCCGGAAAGGTAAAATAATCGCGTAAATATGCAAAATCTGTCAGTCTGTTCGTATGCATGGAGTTAAAGGGGGACAAGGGCGGCAAGGTAAAATCTATGGCTGATTTTGGTAAAAAAAATGGTTGGTTGTCAATGATGACTTCTACGCGCGCGCAATTGTGTAAAAGATATTTATGCCAAAGACTTGCCGCCGGAAAGGGAGCATTAACATACAAAGAAAGTTTTTTGCCAATCCAGCTGTGTACCGGAGCCGTAGAAGAGCATTGCCACCGCAGAATACCCTTTTGTTCTGCAAGTCCTTCAAATTGTGTCTGGCTTGCAGTTATAGGCAAAATATGTGTATCTTGCATAAGGGTGAAGGGGCAGGGGACGCCGTCTATGGGTCTTGAATGCACTTCTGTACCCAGCTTAGCTATTTGCACGCCTTGCATTTGCGCCGCAGGGGTAAATTGAATGAGCGTTTGTGAAGGAATGGTTAGCAAAAGTTCCGGAGCTACTATCTCAAGAAGCGAATAAATAATTTCAGGAAAATTCTGATCTAAACGCTCCTCAATGAGCCCGCATAAAAATG
>CAZBDD010000036.1:0-9654 GCA_964490475.1 uncultured Desulfovibrionaceae bacterium | reverse complement strand
TATTTTTGTTTCTTATGGGGGTAGCGTGTCCGCTTGTGGCGGATGCGTTGCCCGCGAAGTCTGTGGCGAAAGCGGTTTATGATAAGGCACTTTCGCCACCATCCCAAGAAAGACTTACCCAATTTAAGGGCTTGGGAAAAGCAAACAATGTCCAAATTCGTGATTTCTTACAAAGTTTTGATCAGTGGTCGCAATGGACTTCTAAGAAGGAGCTTTCTGAACAAAAAAAGCGCAGCGCTGCCAACAACGGCAGTATAGGAATGGATGTAGTACGCAATAAGGCCGGTGAATTTGTCTGTATTCCTTATCCTCAAGGGCCAGCTCATAAAGCAGGTGTGCAGGAAGGGGACGTTCTTATTGGCATGTATACTACAGAAGATGTGCGTAGTTTATCTGGCCCTGTGGGAAGTTCTGCTACCTTTTCTGTGAAGCGCAATCTCTCCAGCCTTTCTTTTACTATTAAACGTCAAAAGGTTACACCGCCCCATATACAATTTGTGCAACATAAAGGTTTTGCGCGTATTCGAATATGGCGCTTTGACAAAAAAACTCCTGCTCTTTTTGCAAATAGTCTTTCCAAGGCGCAAATGCAGCCTATCATATTCGATTTGCGTGGAAATATTGGTGGTGATATTGTTTCTGCACTTACATGCGTTGCGGAATTATTGCCACAAGGAACAGTGCTTGGCATGGCGCAGATGCGTACAGACACCAAGTCACGCTCTTTGACGAAGAAAAATCGTAAAACTGCCAAATTAGGCATATATGGCGATTTATATCCGCTTTTTATTTGGCAAGATGAACTTACCGCCAGTGCAGCAGAAGCTTTTATTTTAGCATTGGTAGAAAATGATCGTGCCCAAAATATAGGGAGTAATTCATTTGGTAAAGGGCAGGCACAAAGTGTTTTTTTCTTAAATCATAACAGGCTTGTACTAACAACTGAAAATCTACTTAGTCCTCAAGGCTTTGATTGGAACAATGTGGGTATTCGGCCTAGTGTGATAACTTCTCCCAGCTTGGATAATCTTATAAAAGTTACCGCTGATTTGTTACGTATGTACTAGAGCGTGCCCATATTCTCCTTAAAGCATACAATTTTAAATGCATTTGTATTGTAATAATTGAAGCGTTTTGAGAGGATAGGGGGAGTTTGAGGGGGAAAGGGGAACTTTTTGGTTTTGGCAAAAGTTCCCCTTTCCCCCTCAAGAAAGTAATTAATCAGTGCTTCTCAAAAAATATTTTTCAAAGTGCTTATTTTTGAAAAAATATGTCTTTTTGTATTTGAAAATAGTCTTTCACTGTGTTTGTAAGTAGAATATCATGCTAATAAGAACATTTTTTGTATTATGCGGGGTATTGTATATGCCTCGTCTAATGTTTATATTATGCAAATATTCTGAAAGGCAAAGTTACACAAGGCATCATTGCCGATGCTATAAAATGTGTAGATAAAGGTATATTTTATATATGTTTTGTTATAAAAAAATTATTTCTTTTTCCTTTTCTTTTTTGATACTTTTTTCTTTGAGTGCTTACGCTGGCACCACGGCGGAGGAGTTGTTTCAAAAAGCTCAAGAAGAGTTTCCGCTTATGGAAAAAGATGTTTCAGTAAAAGATTATGCAAAAATTTTAGAAATATATGGTCCAGCCGCTAAAGCTGGAAATATAACAGCCATGGGGCTTTGTGTAGCCATCTTGGTGCGAGAGAAAAAATGGGATCAGATTTATCCTTATTTGGCCCCATTAGATACGATGAATACTCAAGAAATACATCTCTCTGAACAAGACTTATTAATCATGCGCAAACAATTGCGTCTTTCTTCGCAGGATTTTTTACTAGGCAGTATGTATAAACTCCTTAGTCAGCTTTACCTTATAGGTCTTGGCACAAAGCAAGATTATGTAAAGGCACAAAAAAATTTAGAAAAAACAGCTACCATTCCTAAATATACCATTCGTCATAAACCTGACATAAGTTACTTTAAAGATCCTTCCTCCGTAGCTTCACAAAAAGCTTTTTGGGAGTATACGCGCATATTACCTGGTGCGGAAATATTCTTACTCAATAGATTAGCTTTAGGGGAAAAGGGCTATGATATTGAGCGTGATTTAAAAAGATTTGTTCGCTATAAGAATACGGCACAAGAACTAGCTTTTTATGAAGAACATATGAGTGACGCTTTAGTTGCCATTTTAGGCTACAGAATTGCCGTGCTTATGTTGGAATTTAAAGAGTTTTCTACAGAAAATATACAAAAGGTGCATGATATTTTACAAGTGGTAGAGGGGAAAAAACCTTCAGCTAAAGCTCTATTGCAGCATCTTCCGAAAAGTTTACAAGATAAAGCTAATATTGATGCTTTAGTGCAATTTTATAGTAAGGAGAAAATGCTTTCTCAAATGCCGCCTTGGTTGCTTGTTCATTTTACACATCAAATAGATTCTGGCGTTTTAAAAAAACCGTTACCGCCAAAATTTTTCAATCCTATCAGTGCGGAAGAGCTAGAGCTTATGGCGCAATATGATGTAGTTAAAGATAAAGCTGCACATATAAAGGCCTTGCCAAAAAACTTCGCGCATGAAAAATATTATGCCTATAAATTCCATATGTACCAAGATATAGCAGAGAATTTCCCTGAGCTTTTGGAAAGCTATAAAAAACATCTGGACAGTCATGCTTTTGCCTATGCTCCTTTGCGTTTGTATTTGGGGCAAAAAATCTATGAGAAAAGTTTGGACACTTTGGCAGAACATGAAAAAATTCGTCTGCAGATGCAATTTAAAGAAGCTTTTAAGCATGCCGCCGAAACGGGTTTTCCTCCGGCCATGGAGCGCTATGGACTTGCGCTCATAGCTTCAAAAGATATAGCTGAAAGATTTCATGGTTTTGAGATTCTTATGCAAGCTGCAAGAATGAAAGATACCAATGCTCTTCTTGCTTTGTTACATTTGCCCAACAATGGCGCCGATGCCATGGAGCGTGAAAAAGCCCTCTTGCAAGAGGCGGCGAAGCTAGGCAGCGCTGAGGCTGTGCGTCGATTAAAAGCACAACATAATATTATTGTGCACATGGAAACGAAGGCTTTTATGGCTGATTTAGTAAGAAATGATGCCATTGATGCCCTTTGTAGCGAAGCAGAACAGTTGTTAGCGCAAAAAGATAATAAAAAAGCTCTTTATATAGGTGCTATGACTTTATATTATGTGGCAAAAAGAAATGTTGCCCCTGAAACACCTGTCGGTAAATGTGTAGCAAAGGCTAAAAGAGTTTTTCTTGAAGGGCAAAATCTTTCGCAGTTTTTAAATGCTGATGAAAGAGATAAAATTCATGAACTAGGCAGCACAAAGCAAGCGTTATTGGCTTTTTTGGAAAAGAAGCCCGCACCTGCTACTTTAACTCATGTGCAAGCCACGGTGAAAACAGAGAAAAAAATCCCTGTCATCCCGCAGTCTAAAAAACCCGGCATTGCTATAGTGATGGACGAAAGCTACGCTGTGCAAGATAGAATGGGTCTTGGAACTTTCATACCAGATCAAAAGCCAGACTCTTGCTTGCAAGTAGTGGTTCAAGAGGCTAGCCCTCTTATCGCTGTACGTCTTGAAAGCCTTGGTGGAGTGGTGGCTAGCTGGAAAACAGCAGATGTAAAGACAAGTGCTCTTGGTGCTTTGGCCGTGTTTCAGAACAATGTATTGGTTAATGAAGGGCACGCTTCTTTTGCGCTTAATGTAATAGAACCTAGTCCTTTAACTCTATGTGTTCAAGATAATGGTGCTTTGGCTGATACAGAAACGCGCTTGCGAGTTATTTTTTATCATCAGAATGGGGATCGGCGTTATGCTTGGGTGCAACGCTAATACAAAAGGTTTGCCCCATGTAAGATTGTACTATAATTAATAATATAGTTAAAATGTAGTTTTTATTTATAGGCAATATAAAGACCTTTACATAGATATGCTGTAGAGGTCTTTTTTTATGTGCTATTTTCGCTTGCAAAGTGTGCAAAGAGACTTAGTTTAGAAAGATGTTCTGATTAGTTTAAGGAGTAGTTATGAAACATAGATTTTACAAAAATTTTTTAGCATTACTTTGCATGGGGGTGTTCATGAGCAATACATATTTGATCATGGCAAGCCCTGCGGCTCAAGAGGGGAGCAAAACCGGAGCTGGAGCTGTTCCCAACCTAGAGGCTTTGTTGACTTCCAAAGCACAAGTGACAGTGCTGGAAAATGGCCTTACAGTGCATATTTTGGAAGACCATCGCTTTCCTTTGGTTTCTACGCGTCTTTATGTCAAAGCGGGGTCATCTTATGAAGAACCGCAAGATGCAGGCATCAGCCATGTGCTTGAGCATATGGTTTTTAAAGGAACAGAAAAAAGACCACTTGGTGCCATTGCTTATGAAGTGGAGGAAGTGGGAGGCTATTTAAACGCAGCAACCAGCTTTGACTATACCGTATATATTACCGATTTGCCAGCGGCTCATTGGGCTTTGAGCCTTGATATTGTAAAGGATATGGCTTTTCATCCCACCCTTGATGCTACTGAGCTAGAATCAGAAAAAAAAGTTATTCTTTCTGAATTACAAATGGGTAAAGACAGCCCGAGCAGAAGAATTTTTCAAGAATTACATAAAAATGCCTTATGGGGTACTCCCTATGATCATCCTATCATAGGCTATGAAGAAAGCATTATGGCTGTTACTGTGCAGTCTATGCGCGACTATATAGCAAAATACTATCAGCCACAAAACATGCATCTTGTTGTGGTAGGCGATGTGGACGCTAAAGCCGTGTTTGCAGAAATAGAAAAATTATATGGCACTTTAGAAAATACTACGCAACTCAAGCCCATTACACCCATTGATGCCAGTAAGCTTGATAATGCTAAAGTTTCTGTGGTGGAAGGTTCTTGGAAAAAAGTGTATTTGGGTATTGCTTTGCCTGTGCCGGGCCTTTTAGATGGGAAAAATTTTGATCTTGATATTTTATCCGATGTGATTGGAGGGGGGGCTACATCCTACCTGTATAAAAAATATGAATATGATAAACAATTAGTAGATGATATTTTCTTAGCAAATTATAGTTTTGCTAGGGTGGGGATGCTGTATTTTGTAGTAGAATTGGAGCCTAAAAATGTAGAAGAATTTTGGAAACTTTTTGTTGCAGATTTGTCAAATTTGACTACAGAAGTTTTTTCAGAAAAAGATTTAGCGCGTGCTAAGTTTGAAAGGGAAGACGCTGTTCATAGATCTAAGGAAACCATAGGGGGTATAGCCGCCAGCGTGGGCTACAAGGCACTTTTTTTAGGTGGCGAACAAGGTGAAAAAAACATGCTTCACGCCTATGCAGGAGTAGATAAAGCGCAATTACAAGCTGCAATAGATCAATGGATAGTACCTGAAAGAGTGAATGTTTCTGCTTTGGTACCCAAGGGAGTAACGCTGCCAGACCTTGCTGCTGAGCTTAAAAAAACATGGCCTGCCAAGGATATAAAGAAAACGGCTGCGATTAATAAGGGCACAGAAACACCACAAATTATAGACCTTGGGCAACAACGTACTCTATTGCTTATTCCGGATACTACTCTTCCATATACAACTGTGAATCTATATTTTACAGGAGGAAACGCTTTAAGCGGACAAAACGAAGGCTTAGCTTCTTTGGCTTCCTCTGTGCTTACGGCGGGTACTCAGTCTATGACAACGCCGCAAATAGAGGAATATTTGGCAGAAAGAGCTTCTGGTTTGAGTGCAGATAGTGGAATGCAGACCTTTTGGATTTCTACTCGCCAACCTTCTCGTTTTAACTCAGATATTTTGGCACTCTTAAAGGATATATTAACCACCCCTACTTTTTCTGCAGAGGAAGTGGATAGAGAAAAGAAAAATCATGTGGCACTCATTCGTTCGCGCGATGATAGACCTACCAGCTATCTTTTTTCAGAATTAGGTTCTTTTTTCTTTGGAGAAACCCATCCTTATGGTTTTAAAAATTTAGGCGATATTGAAGCCGTAGAGGCTTATACACGCGAAGATATAGTAAACTTCTGGAAAAAACAGGCGCAACAACCGTGGGTTCTTTCAGTGGCAGGAGATTTTGATAAAGAAGCTATTATAGCTTTTGCCAAAAGTCTGCCTGTGCCTACAGCTAAAAGCCCTAATTTAGATGCACCTCTTTGGGGCAAAGAATATAAACGCGACTTAACCATGGCCGACCGAGAGCAGGCTCACTTGCTTTTGACCTTTCCTACTGTTTTGGCAGAGCATGAAGATGCCGCCGCTTTAGAGCTTTTGCAATTGGTGCTTTCTGGTCAAAGTGGAATATTATTTAATGAATTGCGTGAAAAAAAGGGTCTTGCCTATACAACCACAGCTTTGCAACAGTTTTTCCCATTGGCAGGTTTTTTTATGTTCTATATTGGAACCAGTGAGGAAAAATTGGAGCAATCTCGTGAGGGATTTGTAAAGGTCATTGAGGATGTGCAGAAAAACCTCATACCAGAAGCGGCCTTGAAACGTGCTATAAATCAAATGGAAGGCGATTACTACAGAGGCAGACAAAGCCTCTCCAGTCGCTCCAATGAAGGTGCTATGCGGCTTATCTTGGGGCAAGAACTGGATTTTAGAAAGAAAACCATTGAGAAAGCCAAGAAACTTACAGTGGAAGATATACGCAAGGTGGCACAAAAATATTTGTCTGTAGATAAGGCTTACGTTATCACACTAAAGCCTTAGAGCGTTCTCATATAAACGCCTTTTCAATGAGCTATTTCCTGAGAGGAGGAACTTTTTTTAGAAGAAAAGTTCCTCCTCTTAAGTATACCCTTAAAAAACAATTGCGTCAGTGTTTTGAGACCCTACGCAATGAATTGCGCAGAGGTCTCTATTATACTTAATGTGACTATTCTTCTTCCATGAAAGGATAGGTCACATCGGTAGTAGGCAGTAAGGTTTCTTTAATAGTACGTGGGTTGAGCCAACGTTGAATATTTAATGTGCTACCAGCTTTATCGTTGGTACCGGAAGCTCTACCACCGCCAAAGGGTTGTTGACCTACCACAGCCCCAGTGGGTTTATCATTAATGTAGAAGTTGCCAGCAGCGCTCTTTAAGGCCTCGCTCATATATACAACTGCTGCACGATCTTGAGCAAAAATAGCACCAGTAAGGGCGTATGGAGATGCTTGATCGCAAATTTTCAACGTTTCATCAAGTTTTTCATCGGGATACACATAGATAGAAAGCACTGGGCCAAAAATTTCTTCTACCATAGTTTCAGAATCAGGATTTTTGCAAACAAGCACAGTAGGGGTGACAAAATACCCTTTGCTATCATCATAGCTGCCACAAAGCTTTTCTACAGTGGAATCTTTTTCAGCGCGGGTAAGATAACCTACAATGTTGTCATAGCTATTTTTATCAATAACAGCCCCTATGAAATTTCTGAAATCTCTCACATCGCCGGTTTTTAAATCTTTAATAATATCTAGCATCTTTGTTTTGACTTCTTCCCACAAACTTTGGGGGATAAAAGCGCGTGATGCAGCTGAGCATTTTTGCCCTTGATACTCAAAAGAACCTCTTACTAAGGCGGCCACTAAGGGATCTACTTGAGCGGTAGGGTGAGCAAAAACAAAGTCTTTACCGCCAGTTTCACCCACAAGGCGTGGATAAGATTTATATTTTTGTATATCATTACCGACTTGCTTCCAAATGTTTTGGAATACGCCAGTGGAGCCTGTAAAGTGAATGCCAGCAAGGTCAGGATCTGAAATAACGTATTTGCTGATATCTGACCCCTTACTGGGAACGAAGTTAATAACCCCCTTGGGCAGACCTGCCTTCATTAAAACTTTCATGACGTAGTAATTAGAAAGCACGGCAGTGGTGGCGGGTTTCCAAAGCACTGTGTTACCCACCAAGGCAGGAGCAGAGCCAAGGTTACCAGCAATGGCTGTGAAGTTAAAAGGAGAAATAGCGAGCACAAAACCGTCTAAGGGGCGGTATTCCATGCGGTTCCAAATGCCTTTGGAGCTATTGGGTTGCTCTTTGAAAATTTGTGCGGCATTGGTAGCATTAAAGCGCAAGAAGTCAATAAGCTCGCAAGGAGCATCAATTTCTGCTTGATATACAGTTTTGCTTTGCCCGAGCATGGTAGAGGCAGCAATTTCGTAACGGTGCGGGCCAGCAATAAGCTCCGCAGCAGAAAGAAAAATAGCACTACGATGCTCAAAGGGCATGGAAGCCCAAGCCTCTTTAGCATTTTTTGCTGCTTCTAAAGCCATTTCTAAATGTTTAGGCTCTGCAATGGAGCATTTAGCCAAAATATGCTGATGGTCGTGAGGCATTACCACATCAATGGTTTTTTCTGTATAAATGCATTCACCATTAATAATAAGCGGAATTTCAATAATTTGGGTAGACTGTTTTTCTAATTCTGCCTTAAGAAGGGCTCTTTCTTTGCTATTGGGTAAGTGGGTTTGCACAGCTTCATTAATAGAAGTAGGTAATGTGTAATAGGCATTAGACATATAGAGCTCCGAAAATATTTATAAGTTAAGAGAATTTTTAAAAAAGCGTTTGTAGAATAAAGAAAAAACGCATTTTTAGTATTCGTAATCAACTAGCAAACTAGCATATTAGTGTCAAGCTGTATGCTTTTAAACACATTGTGTGTCGCAAAAAAATAAAAGTAAAAAACATTTGATTGAAAACGTGGAATGCGGTAAATATGGAAGATAGTCAGTGAGCCTTAACCTTATATTTTTGTGCATGACAAAGCCAATAAAATATAGTATTTGTTCTTACATAGATATTTTATTATAATATGTAGAAATGGAGTTATACAGTGCGCACACAATCTCTCTCCTATGAGAAAGCTAAGCAAGACACAACACTTAGAAATATTATTGCTGAGGAAATTCGGCGCAGAATTTTAGAAGGGCAATATAAACTTGGACAAAAACTTTCACAAAAAGAGCTTGCCGCTGAAATGAATACTAGCCGTGGCCCTGTGCAAAGTGCGTTGACGGTTTTGTGTCAAGAAGGCTTGGTGCAAATAATTCCACAAAGCGGTTCATTTATTTTTAACCCTACGGAAGAAGAAATTCATGCCTTGTATGAAGTAAACAACATTTATGAGGCTGGTGCTTTAACCATTGTGATGGAACACTCCGCACACGAACTCATTACACGCCTTGAGGCAACTTTGCAGCAAGCCAAAGGGGCCAATGCTTGCCCTAAAGAATGGGTAAAGATTGACAGAGCTTTTCACGCCACCTTTATTGATATGGCGGGTAATGCCTATCTTCTACAGGCGTATAAAAATTTTACGGCGCGTACCACAGCTCTTGTGTTTAAAAATACTTTAAGCCATGAGCGCATGCAAAACTCCATTAAAGAGCATGTGGATATTATTGATGCTTTAAAACGAGGGGACGTTAATCAAGCTATTGTTTTTTTGAGGAAAAATAATACTATTCTACGCTAACAGTTTATAAAGAAACGCTGATATGTTTATTTCTTGAGGGGGGAAGGGGCACTTTTGCTAGCGCCAAAAAGTTACCCCTTCCCCCCCTCAAACTCCCCCCATCCCCTCAAAACGCGCGAGTAAATTATAGTTTAACATTATTTAAACCAAAGTCTTTCCATAA
>CAZBDD010000035.1:0-9736 GCA_964490475.1 uncultured Desulfovibrionaceae bacterium | reverse complement strand
AGCTGGGCTATGAATTGTATTTGCCTTGGGGTAAAACCTTAGCTCTTTGGGAAAAACTGTTGCAAGATGCTAGAGTGAAGCCCGCAGGTCTTGGTGCCAGAGATACTTTGCGTTTGGAAGCCGGACTCCCCTTATATGGGCATGAACTTGACGATAAGCACAATCCCACAGAAGCTGGAATGGGAAAAATGCTTACCAGCACAGCGCCCTACGTAGGGCATGAACATGTAAGTGACGTGCGCGAAGTTTTATTGCCCCTACGCATTGAGGGTCGTAGAGCAGCCAGAGCAGGAGATGTGATAACACTGGCTTCTGGCGAAGAAGTGGGCGTGGTTACCAGCGGTTCATTAGCACCTTCTTTGGGCTATGTTACTGCTTTTGCGTGGGTAAAAGCTGCTCATGCAGAAAATACAGACTTTCTTGTTAAAGGCGCTCGCACTTCGTTACCAGCGCAGGTGGCTACTTTGCCTTTTTACGAGCAAGGTACAGCACGAACAAAATTATCTTAATAGATTAGTGACACCTTACAGGGTATTATACTCTGGATTATTTATATCATTTTTATTACTAGGAGAAGCATATGTCTAACCCCAAAGAACTTTTGTATGACAAAACCCATGAGTGGGTACGTGTAGAAGGCGATGAAGCTGTTATTGGTATTACCCATTTTGCACAAGACGCTTTGGGCGATATTACCTATGTGGATTTACCAGAAGAAGGCACTGTGTTAAGCGCCGGTGAAGAATTTGGCTCCATTGAATCGGTAAAAGCCGCCAGTGAATTGTATGCTCCTGTAAGTGGAGAAGTTGTGGCTGTTAATGAAGCCATTAATGAGACCCCTGAAAACGTCAATGCAGATCCTTATGGTAGTGCTTGGATGTTGCGTATAAAGCTTAGCGCACAGCCTGAAGGGCTGTTAGACGTTGCAGCGTACGAAGCCTTTTGTGCTTCAGAAGCTGAATAAGCGCCTTTTGTATTTTATATAATGTAAAATAATGAGAAAAGCATACTAAATAAACTGGAAGTATGTCTATTAGCATGGAAATGTTTGTTTATGCTTTTCTCAACTTGGTTTTGCTATCGTGTAACGATTTTTTTTCATCACATGACCATGTTTTCATGGTATAATGTAAAAATAGAGGTGGGTTATTATGCCCTATGTTCCGCATACTGAAGCAGAAGTGCAGGAAATGCTTGCGCTGATTGGTGTGAAGACTTTGGATGATCTTTTTGCAGATATTAAACCGTCCATGCGTCCTAAATCTTTTAATATTCCCAAGGGGCGCAGCGAAATGGACGTTTGCGCACACCTTGAAACTTTGGCAGCAAAAAACGGTCAAGGAATAATCAACTTTTTAGGTGCTGGTTTTTATGATCATGCCATTCCCAAGGCTGTGGATGCTTTAGCTTCACGCGGGGAATTTTATACTGCATATACTCCCTATCAGCCTGAATCTTCTCAAGGGACGCTTCAAGCTATTTTTGAATATCAAACTGTGGTAACACGTCTTTTTGGTATGGATTGCGCCAATGCTTCGGTGTACGATGGCGGCTCTGCACTTTTTGAAGCTTCGCTTATGGCCATGCGTCAAACCAAGCGTAAGAAAATTGTGATAGATGGCGGTGTAAACCCTATTTGGCGTACTATGGTGAAAGATTACTCCCGTAATTTGACCATGGAAATTGTGGAAGTTCCACATAAAAATGGCCGTCCGGATATGGAAGCTCTTACTGCTGCCATTGATACAACATGCGCTGCTATTATTACACAAAATCCTAACTTTTTTGGTGCCGTAGAAGATTACTCTACCTTATTTGCTCATGCAAAAAGTCAAAAAGTACTTTCTGTCATGTCTGTGTATCCTATTATGCAGGCTCTCATTAAAACTGCCGGTGAAATGGGCGCTGATGTGGCTGTGGCTGATGGACAATCCCTTGGCATGCCTTTGTCTTTTGGGGGCCCCTATCTTGGTATCATGACTTGTCGTAAAGAGTATATTCGCCAATTCCCTGGTCGTATTTGTGGACGAACCACCGATGTGGACGGAAAAACAGGATATGTGCTCACATTACAAGCACGCGAACAACATATTCGCCGTGCTAAAGCCACATCAAATATTTGTTCCAATCAATCGCTTTGCGCCCTTCGTAGCCTTATGTATGTATCTTTGTTGGGCACACAAGGTTTACAACGTGTGGCATTGCTTAGCATGGAAAATGCGCGTTATGCCGCGGAACAATGGGCCACTGTAAAGGGTGTGAGTCTTTTACACGATGCTCCTTATGGCAATGAATTTGCTTTAGTCCTTCCTTGTTCTGCAAAAATACTTGCTGAAAAAATGCTGAAAAAAGGCTTTGCCATTGGGGTTCCCGTGGAGCGTTATTATGAAGGCATGGACGATGTGCTCTTGGTAGCATGTACAGAAAAAACTACCAAGGAACAAGTGGACGCTCTTATAAGCGCAGTGAAAGGAGTTTTAGCATGAAAACATTGTTTGAAAAATCTGTAGCAGGCCGTACAGGTGTTATGCCAGATGCACCCACCAAGACGGCGCAAGATATGCTGCCACAAGAACTCCTGCGCCAAAAACCTTTAAACATGCCAGAACTTTCTGAACTGGATGTGGTGCGGCACTTTACTTTACTATCACAGCAAAACTATAGTGTTGATAGTAATTTTTATCCTTTAGGTTCTTGTACGATGAAGTATAATCCTAAATTCACTGAAGCCATGGGGGCATTGCCTGGCTTTGCAAATATTCATCCAGCCTTGGCACAATTGCCCGGTGGTGAAGCATATACTCAAGGGGCTTTGGAATGCATATGGCATTTTGAGCAACTTATGTGCGAAATTACAGGCATGGCAGGCTATACTATGCAGCCCATGGCTGGCGCGCATGGTGAATTTACTGGTGTACAGCTTATTGCTGCCTATCATCGCGACAGAGGAAATAAAAAAACAAAAATCATTTGCCCTGATGCCGCACATGGCACCAACCCTGCCTCGGCAGTGCTTGGCGGTTATGAAGTGATTAACATTGTTTCTAAAGATGGCATCATTGATCCGGAAGCCCTAGTCGCTGCTTTGGACGATGAAGTAGCCGGTATTATGATGACTTGCCCCAACACCTTGGGCATTTTTGAAGATCATTTAGAAATTATTGTGGAGAAAATGCGTTCTGTGGATGCCTTGCTCTACTATGATGGTGCTAATATGAATGCCATTATGGGCAAAATGCGCGTGGGTGATGTGGGTTTTGATGTGGTACATTGGAACGTACATAAAACCCTTGGCACTCCTCATGGTGGTGGTGGCCCCGGTTCTGGCCCTGTGGGTGTTTCTGAGCGTCTTGTGCCGTATCTTCCCATTTCTCGGGTGGAAAAAAAGGATGACGGAAGTTTTTGTTTAGGCTACGACTATCCTAAATCCATTGGCTATATTGCACCTTTTTATGGTAGTTTTAGCATTTTCTTACGTGCTTATGCCTATGTGTTGCGTCTTGGTGGTGAAGGCTTGACCCGTGCTTCCGAACATGCAGTACTAAATGCCAACTACTTGAAAAAACTTGTGGAAGATTTTCTTACCATACCGCATCCGCGTATTTGTGCTCATGAATTTGTGGCATCTGCACCGCAAGGTACACGTGCGTTGGACATCGCCAAAGGGCTTTTAGATAGAGGCTATCATGCACCTACAGTGTATTTTCCGCTCATCGTACCTGAATGCCTTATGATTGAGCCCACGGAAACGGAAAATAAACAAACCATGGATGAATTTGCTGCAGTATTAAAAGAAGTGGTGGAACTTGGTTTGTCTGATCCTGAAGCTTTGCTTGCTGCGCCCGTCAATACTCCGGTACGCCGTTTAGATGAAGCTGCGGCGGCTAGAAATATGGTGCTTACTGAAGATATGGCTTCATAAGTTATTTTAAAAATACATAAATGAGCGCTCCCGCTCACCTTGATAAAAATGCAAAGGCTCTCTTAACAAAGCATCTTTATCAAGGTGAGTGGGGCTTTTTTTATAGTTTTTTAGGTGTTCGTCTATGATAAAATTAAAAAATCCAGATTTTATTGCTTGTAGTGTGCAGCAATATGTTCACGGCACTGTGCTAACCAAGAAGGAAATTATTAGCCCTGAAGAGGCATGTCATTTTTCTTATTCTTGTCTAGATGTGCGGAAAAGCCCTGAAGAAAAAAGCACCGGATCTAAAATGCTTTATGCTTATCCAATGCATCTTAAATCATTGGTTCTTGGACATACGGTTTTAGATATGGTGGCACCTTCGTTTGCTGATGCATATATAGTTCATGATGTGTATGAAAAAAGATCTGGCCATTGGCATGTGGATTTACAGTTACATGCACAACCAATGCGTAAGGTTATGATGCAGAAAATGACGTATGCCACAGTGCTTGAAGTTATGGACAACATGCTTGCGGCACATGGTTTATGGGAAGGTACAGGTTGCTTTCATAGGGCGGCATTGTATCATCCTCAGCGTCAAGAAATGCTGTTGGTGGAAGATATAGGGCGGCATAACTGCGTAGACAGACTTTATGGGCAGGCTTTGCTGCAAGGGCTAGAGGTGCAGGAATTTTTTCTTTTTATTACCTCACGTATTACGGGATCTTTATATAAAAAAATTCGGCGCGCTGGTATTTCGCATATGGTCAGTCGTGCAGCAATAACGTCTACGACTTACACTTGCGCAGTGCAAGAGGGGTGCACTGTTGTAGGTTTTTGTCGCCCTAAAGAGAAAAGAATGACGATTTTTTGTGGTAATGGTATTGAGGCTGGCTGTTAAAACTGAAAGCTGCAGTTTAGAGCGTGTTTACACAAAACAACGGCCGCTGAAGGACTCAGCGGCCACAATGAGGAGGGGGGGTGTTAGAGTTGTTGAGGAGGATTTAAAGGATGAAGTTCACTGCCTAGCGGTGGATGAAGCCGCTTCACGTATATATAAAAGCGTTGTTTTTACGCCGATGGATTTAGCTTTGGCTTTTAGCCTTCTACATTATTACTTTTTTTTGTCGTATCACTATCTTTGTTAGGTTGCTCTGGATGATGCATGGGCTTTTGCTGTTGCATATGGCGACCATGTTTATTTCCGTGACCACCTTTCATGTCATGTCCGCGACCCATATGTCCTGACATACAACCACCCATTTTAGCGCCGTGCATGCCTTTTCTAAAGTTATGGGTTCCGGGTTCAAGGCCTAAAGCTTTATCAATGGCTTCGCCAAGCTTGACTTGCTCTTGCTGCATTTTTACTCGTAAATCGGTAATCTCTTTCGCTTTAGCCGATACAGCATTTACATCGGGAAATGCTGAGTTATGTAATGCTTTTAATTCATTTTTCTTTATGTACATTTCATGTCTGAGGTTAGTGAAAGTATCGTGAGCTGCATCTACTAATGCGCGAGCTGCTTTGCGTTGATCTTCCGAAATTTTAACCTGACCTTCTTTTTCACCGCCTAGAAAAGGACAGCCTCGTGCAAAAGAATCGTTAGCGAAAAAAAGACCTGAGGCTAAAAGACTTACTGCTAGAACCGGTGTAGCTAATTTAATATATTTCATAAGTCACTTCCTTATTGTAGTATGCGTTATTTTCGACTTGTTATTTTTAGTTTAGCAAGGGGCGTGCCAAAACGAATTAAAATTTTAACCTACCAAAATAGTGGGTAAATAAAAAAATGCTCTTAAATAATAATCATTCCTATGTATAGTTTTTATACATCTAAGCCTTATGCCTGTATAAAATTTATGCACCTGTATAGTTTTTATACAGGTGGTAAAAAATACTGCTATTTTCTCTTAATAAATAACGGTGCAATGGCGCGTCTTAACAAACTGTCATGCGCTACAACTAACGGTCAAACGAAATAAGGGTTCTGCACAATTACAAATGAATGGATTGCTTTGTCGCTTTTTGGGATTATGCAGAGGTCTTGAGTCTTGAAATTGCTTTTTGAAAGGGAGAATTTGAGAGGGGAGCTTTTTTAGAAAAAGAGCTCCCCCTTTAGGAAAAAGAATTATTTGGCGGCTTAAAAATTATTCAGAGTGGTGTGGTGTAGGTAAACTGTGCTTGTAGATTTGCACTTCACTTCGACTTACACCCTTTAAAAGACTATTGCAGTCGTGTCCTCGATAGCCGTGTAAAGAGCCACCTACTTTTTGCATAAGTTCAGCATCTAATTTTTTTAATTCTTGGCGCAGGGCTTCTCTTTCTTTTTGTAATTCCTGACCAAGTAAAGCTAAAGCCTCGTGATCATTGGGGCTTGAATATTGAAATTCTTTTAGTTGATTCATTTTATCACGCAAGCCTTGCCGCAATGTTTGGATTTTAGGTTTATATTTTTCTAAAATAATCCAAGCTTTTTTTTCTTGTTCTGGGGTAAGATGTGCGCTCCATTTTCTTTCTCGTGTATGTGCAAAAGAGCTGACACTTAAAAGAATAAAGCATAGAGCTATGCTTATATATTTTGTGGAAATCATGGTTAGCTCCAGTTCATTATAATACTCTCTTCTTTCATGACATAGATATGTTTATTTGTTAAGCAAAATTTATACCAATAATGTGAAGGAGAGCATTTTATACTCTAGGTAACAGATTGCTCTTTAACATACATTGGCGTATATTTTGCTACGTTTAAAGTATATCCATTTTTAAAATATTTTCAAGGCATGTAGCGCAATATATAACTAGGGAATATATGAAAGCACGACCATCTGTAACAAAATCAAAGGCGCAGTACAAATATAAACTATCTATTTTTTGGCCTATTATAGGCGTTGTAGGTGTGCTTTTTCTTGTAGTTACCTCTATTTTAACCCTGTCTATGGGGCAAAATGAATCCAGTATGGTACGTTTACTCATAGGGGAAGGGGCTGCTCTTATACATGCTGTAGAAGGTAGTGTGCGTATAAATATGCGTCAAAGATCTCCCGCACAACTCCACGCCACTCTCAAAGAGCTTATTAATGTAGATGTGCGCTTTGTTTCCATTGTATTACCAGATGGAACCATTTTAGCACATAGTAATGCCCAACGCATTGGTAGTATTTTACAAGTAGATGGTAATGATGCGTATGAGGACTTTTTGGAGAAAATGTCGAAAAAGGTAGAAAACAGCTCTTTACGTTGGTTTATAGCAGAAGTAGATGGTAAGGAAACTTTTGTAATTTACCGTGAGTTTATGCCCAAGAAAATTAGTAGAAGACGCAAAAATACCGATGAGCCACCATTTTATATTGCACCGCCCGACAAAAGACATCCTCCAAGAAATTTCAGCCCACCGGCCACTTTAATTTTTCTGGGTTTAGATATTACGCCTTTTGAAGTGGGGCAAAAGCAAGATCGAATTTATTTATTCTCCTTAGCCGGCGGAGTAGTGCTGTTGGGTGTGGCTTTGTTGTTGGCACTATATTATGCCTTGCATGCTCAAGAATCACGCAGGCGGCAAAATCTTGCTGAAGGGCAAGTGCGTCTATTAGAAGAAGAAATGCGCCGTAAAGAAAAACTGGCTGCCATTGGTAACCTTGCTGCTGGTGTGGCTCATGAAATTCGCAATCCGCTCAGTTCCATTAAAGGGTATGCCACATATTTTGGGCAGCGTTTTCCAGAGGGAAGTGAAGATAGACAGGCAGCGGGAGTGATGGTGCGCGAAGTGGAGAGACTTAATAGGGTTATTACCGACTTAATTGGTCTTTCGCGACCTACAGATGTGCATGCCGTACCCTCTGATATTTTGCCTGTGTTAGATCACTCATTGCACCTTTTACGACAAGATGCGGAAAAAAAAGGTGTAAGCTTAGATATTCGTCGTCCAAAACGTCCGTTACCTAAGGTTTTTTTAGATGTGGACCGCTTTGGACAGGCATTGTTAAATATATGCTTGAATGCTTTAGAAGCCATGCCGCAAGGTGGCTTGCTACAAATAATTCCTTATGTCTATAATCAGTATTTTATGGCTTTGGAAATAAAAGATACTGGTATGGGCATACAACAAAGTCATTTGCCGCATATTTTTGACCCATACTTTACAACAAAAGGCCAAGGTACTGGTCTTGGTTTAGCCATGGTGCATAAGATTATTGAGGCACATGGTGGTGAGATTTCTGTGCACTCAAAGCAAGCGCATATGCAAGAATCTCAGTTAACAATAGGGCAAGAAACAGGAACAGTATTTCGTATTTTGCTTCCCATTGTAAAAGAAAAAGAAGGTATATAATGATAAAAAAATCTACTATATTGGTGGTGGATGATGATGAAGCCCATGGACAAATGCTGCGGATGATGCTGCAATCGTGGGGCTATGAAGTGTGTGCGGCCGATGATGGTGATACAGCTTTGCGTATGGTGCAAGAGCAATCTTATGATGCTGTGCTTACCGATGTGCGTATGGCTCGCATGAATGGTATCGAAGCTCTAAAACATATACTCGAATTTAACCCAGCCTTGCCTGTTATTTTAATGACGGCATATTCTTCTGTGGAAACTGCAGTGGAAGCTTTACGCATTGGCGCGTATGATTATCTTATTAAACCTTTAGACTTTGACGCCTTACAAAATACTTTGGGGAGGGCCCTAGAACATAGTCGTCTTTCTGTAGAAAACAGAGAATTGCGTAGACAACTTACAGAAAGCTCTGCAGTGCCTGGGATTTTAGGGCGCAGTAAGGCTGTGGAAGATATGCGCCACATGATAACAACTGTAGCTCCTAGTGAGGCTACGGTACTCATTAGCGGCCCGTCTGGCACAGGTAAAGAACTTGTGGCCAAAGCCATCCATCAAGGAAGCTCCAGAGCACAGAAAAATTTAGTGACGGTGAACTGTGCGGCTTTAGCTGAAAATCTTTTGGAATCAGAATTATTTGGTCATGAACGCGGTGCTTTTACAGGTGCAGACAAAAAAAGAGAAGGGCGTTTTGTTCAAGCTCATGAAGGGACACTGTTTTTAGACGAAATAGGGGAAATGCCACTTTTACTACAGGCAAAACTATTACGTGCTTTACAAGAAGGCGAGGTGCAACGTGTGGGTTCAGATGTACCCATTAAAGTAGATGTACGCATTATTGCTGCCACTAATAGGGATTTATTAGAAGAAGTGAAGGTGAGAAATTTCCGAGAGGATTTGTATTTTCGCCTCAATGTGATTACCATTGATGTGCCTTCTTTGCGAGCTCGCAAAGAGGATATTCCTTTGTTGGCGGCGTACTTCTTAGAACGATTTGCACAGCGAAACCGAAAAAACATTAAAGGCTTTTCACCTCAAGCCCTAGATGTGATGATGCGCTATGCGTGGCCCGGTAATGTGCGTGAACTAGAAAATGCCGTGGAAAGAGCTGTAATTATGTGCCTTGGAGACAATATTACAGAAAAAGAGTTACCATTAACACTAAGCTCTACCGCATCAAAAGAAGAAGAAATTTCAGAAGCAGGGGCATCGTTTTCTTTATCAGGGCTTTCTTTAGACGCCGTGGAACGCAAAGCTATTGAGCAAACCCTAGAAGATGTGGATGCTAATAAAAGCGAAGCTGCGCGACGTCTTGGTATTACCCGTGCAACATTACAAAATAAAATAAAAAAATATGGATTCGAATAAAATCGTTGACTTAATGTTTAAAATGCAGGAAAGATAGCAAGCCATTTTGATGTTAGAAATTCTCTAGAGGAAGCCATGGAAAGGATGAACCGTTTTTATATTTTTTTTGTGTTGTGCTTGTGGCCTTT
>CAZBDD010000034.1:0-9753 GCA_964490475.1 uncultured Desulfovibrionaceae bacterium | reverse complement strand
GTAATATATTGCGCACCGTCAGTTTCACTACCACTAATGGCCACAAATATATCGCCAGAACGTACAAGGCGCGAATCTGCCGTTACTTGCAAGGAAGAGGCTTGCCTACGCACGTGATGAAGCACATCTTTATAGGTCATTTTAACTCTCCGAAAGCTGTAAGAAATATTCTGTTTTGCTATCTGTGGGCCATGCGCTGCCAGCCTTGGGGCTTTGGCGAATAACTCTTTGTCCACTGCCTTTGATAATAGGAACAATGCCGCCTCTGGCGAAAAGCTCCACTGCATTACGTACGGTTTTTCCCACCACATCAGGTACGCGAGAAGCAGCCTTGGTCAATTGCCCCGGCAAGGTATTGTATGGCATACTACGTTTCATCTTATGCACCGTAGTCATGGCAAAAAGAGGTTGCGGTGCACGAGACATTTTAAAACCTCGTGAATCGGCATCAAAGCTCGCACCCCTTTTAATTTTTGAATCACCATCGGCAAAAACCACATCAGGTAAAAGTCCGTCGTACATAAGAGCCATGCGAGTTACTTCTTGAAACACAGGAGCTGCTACCACGCCGCCATATTGATTTTTAGTAGGTTCATCCACCATAACCAAAGTCAAATATCGCGGTTTATCAGCAGGAGCAAAACCCACAAAAGAGGCTAAGCGCCCCTCACCATAGGTACCGGTTTTTTTATCTGCTTTTTGTGCTGTACCGGTTTTTCCTGCCACTAGGGTGCCTTCAATACGGGCTCTTTTGCCACTGCCATCTTCTTGCACCACATCACGTAACATTCTGGTCACAGTGCGAGCCACATCGGTTCTGTAAACTCTATGCCCTTTAACCTTGGGGGCTGTTTCATCTATAACCAGACGCAAGGGCTTATACACACCATCGTTAATCAGCGTTAAGTAGGCCTGTGCCATCTGCAAACCTGTTACAGAAAGGCTTTGTCCAAAAGAAGTGGTGAGCAAATCCGCTTCAGCCCACTGTCTATGATTACGCAAAATACCTTTATGCTCCGCCACGGGTACGACAGTGCGTTTACCAAAACCAAGCCTTGTTAAATAGCCATGGTACAGCTCTGCACCCAGCTTTTGCCCTATTTTTGCTACTCCAATATTGCTGGAATAGCGTATAATTTCAGATACTGTTAAATCTTTATGAATACCTGTATCGCTGATAGTAATAGTTTTTGTTTTCCAGCGTCCGCTTTCACAATCAAACACAGTGTTTCTATTGACCAAACCTTCTTGAATGGCCGCAGCCACCAAGAAAGGCTTTAGCGTTGACCCCGGCTCCAAAGCATCGGTAGCTAGTCTATTTCTGTACTGGCTTGGCTTATATGACGTATAGGCATTGGGGTTAAAAAAAGGATATTGCGCCCAAGCTACAATGTCTCCATTTTCTACATCTACCACCAATACACCGCCCCATGTGGCACTATACTCTTCTACAGCGCGAGTTATGGCCTCTTCTGCAAAAAATTGCATTTGAGAATCCAAGGTCAAACGTATGGTCTTACCCGTGGGCTCTGCTTGTCCCTCCGCCTGCATGAAAAATCTTCGACCTAGAGCATCTCTTTGCACTGTGCGCCTGGCAGGCACTGAAGCTAATTCTTTATCAAAAGCCCTTTCCAAGCCTTCAAGCCCTTGATCATCCACCCCTACAAAGCCAAGTAAATGTCCGGCCATTTGCTTAAAGGGATACACCCTATGGTACTCTTTGGATAAACCAATACCGGCAAGATTGGCACTTTGCACGGCCTGAGCTTTTTTATCGTCTACTTTGCGCGCAATCCAAATAAACTTACGCGATTTTTTGGAAAGCTGCGCCTCTAACTCTTTGGCGGACATATTTAATATGGGAGCCAATACTAAAGCAGTGGCCTTGGCATCCTTCACCTCTTGCGGACGTACATACACAGAGCGACTCTCTACCGATCGAGCTAACACCTGCCCATGACGATCTTCAATGGCGCCGCGTTTGCCTGTCACCAATACGGAAGACATGTGCTGACGAGAAGCTTGATCTGCCAAGCGTGAACCTTCCAACACTTGCACTTGCCAAGCTCTGCCCCAAAGTACAATCCATAGCCCCACAAAAAATATAGCTACAGCCTTAATGCGAATAAGACCCCAATTACATTTAGAAAGATGTAGCTTTGCCCTACTAAACCACGATGTGCCTTGTGCCTTAGTACTATTTTTATGCACATTACCTTGTCGCCCTTGAGAGCGCGGCGGGGCACTTCTTTGTCTACCGCTTACACTGCTCCCCACGCTGCCAGCATGACTCATATGAGAAGAGCCCCTTTGAGGGGTTCTTCTTGCACGAGAAACATCGCGTGTATTTTTTACCTTTCTATTTGCTGACAACATAACAACATCCGAGCTTGCGCATAAACCTTATATAAATCTTTAAAATAAAATATTTTTTTGATATAATCTAAATATCATCACGCCAGCGTATTTGGCCGGCAGTGGGTTGATGTAAACCAAGCCTTGCTGCTTTACGCCCCAATTCTCGTGGAGAAAGTAAATACTCCCTCTCTACTTCTAGCTTTGCTCTATGCGCTTTTTTTTCGCGCATATCCACTTGTAATGTATTAAAAAAATAACTCACATCCGTTCTTTCAATATTTACCCAGACTAAAATCAAAGTCATAATCATGGCAGAAAGAATACCTACTACAATACAAAATAGCCAGCCACGTCTTTCACTTTCTAAAATCATACACCCTCAACCAGTTTTTCTATGGCGCGTAGTTTAGCACTGCTGGCTCTGGAATTGCGTTGCAACTCCTCCGCTGAGGCTGTTACAGGCTTTTTAAATAGAATACGCACTTCTGGCTTGTGACCACACACACAACGCAATACGTGACGTGGACAACGGCACCCTTCAGCCCAATAACGCATACTTTGTTTAACCATGCGATCTTCTAAAGAGTGAAAACAAATGACAGCAAGACGCCCCCCCACCTTTAAACGGCGTAAAATGGCGTCTAAAAAACTTTGAAGTTCACCAAGCTCATCATTTACCTCCATGCGCAAAGCTTGAAATGTGCGCGTGGCAGGATGATTGCGCGCCTTAGCTCGCCAAGCAGCGGGATAGGCATTATACACTATATCAGCCAATTGCCCCGTAGTATCAATGGAGTGTTTTTGTCTGGCATCTACTATGGCTCTGGCAATACGACCCGCTTGAGGCTCTTCACCTAAGCGGTTAATAATATCTTTTAAAAATTCAAAACGTTCTCTATTAACTATATGCCATGCAGAAGTATGCGTATCTTGCCCCATGCGCATATCTAAAGGGCCGTCGGTATGAAAACTAAAGCCCCTTTCTGCCATATCAATTTGCATGGAAGAAAGACCAATATCAATAAGGGCCCCGTCAATTTTATCCCAGCCAAGGGAGTCTAAAGCCGCTTCAAATTGACTGTAGCGACTGTGAACAAAGTGAACGTTATCCCCAAAGCTTTGTAAGGTATTCTTAGCTCTTGCTAAAGCGTGTTCATCGCGGTCAAGGCCGCATAATTGTATATTCTCTGCACTTTGCAAAAGAGCAAGACTATGTCCCCCAAGCCCCAAAGTTCCGTCTAAGTAACGTCCTCCGACTTGAGGAGAAAGAGCCCCCAGCACCTGCTCCACAAGAACAGGCACGTGTGCCTCATCATGCGTTTTTTGCATAATATTCGTCATGATGGTCACCCTTAGCGATAATTAAAATGATAAATCAAATGTAGCGAGTTCTTCAGAAATATCTTCAACAATGAGATTATCAAATTCTGCTTGATCCCAAATCTCAAATGTAGATCCTTTACCTACCAACTGAATATCCTTAGTAATTTTTCCGGCGCGCATAAGCGATTGCGATATACGCACGCGTCCTTGAGCATCAGGCACAAGCTCCTCAGCAAGGCCCAAGGTTTTACTAACAAAATTTCTAATGGGTATCGAGGGGGTCTTAATGGCAATGAGCTTTTCGTATAGAGGTTGCCACTCTTCAAAGGTATAAGCAGTAAGACGATCATATATAACAGTTAGGAAAAATCCCTCAGCAGAAGAGTGCGCAACAAGAGTTTCCCTGTATTCCACAGGAAGCATAAGACGCCCTTTCGCATCAACACTTCTACAGAAACTCTTTTTAAAGCCTGTCATTTCCACCTTCTCCCACTTTGCACCACTTTTTACCACCTATGCCCCACAATTACCCACCTGTCAACTTGTAAAAAAAATATCGCCTTAAAATTACAGCTTCTATTTACTGTATTCCACAGTAAATTTTTTTTATAAATTCAGAGCAGTAAAAAAAAAATAGTGCATTTATTGGCATCTACTTTTTTTGGCTCCCATACCGCCTGATTTTTTTGAGTGGATTTTTTTTCTTGCTTTGTCTGCGGTTTTATTATGTTAAATTACAATAAATAAAATTTCATAAAAATTTTATTTCAGAGGCATAATTTTCTTGAAAATTTATATCGTTCCACATATTATAGACCCCTTCCACATTGGGAGGTCTGTATATCAATTGCGCTGTCTATATTCTTATGGGAACTAAAGCCCCACATTCAAACAATATGTCTGTCATGCATAAAAAAATGCTTCCCTATGCAATCATGTAAAAAACACATTAAGGATTACTATGAAAACGAAAATCATTGCTACCATTGGCCCTGCTTCCAACAGTAAAGTTAAAATTATGGAATTGGCTTTGGCTGGTGTGCGTATTTTTCGCTTAAACTTTTCCCACGGTGACGCCTCTAAGTTTGTAGATATTATCAAAAACATCCGTGAAGTAGAAGAAAGTACCCGTATTCCACTTACTATTATGCAAGACCTTTCTGGCCCCAAAATTCGTTTAGGCGTTTTGCAAGGCGAGACTGCCATCAGCGTAGAAAAAGGCATGCAATTATTATTAGGCCCTGCCGCGCTCTATACCGATGAAATGCCTTATCTTCCTTTTGATCATCCCATCATTATGGAAAGCCTTGTGCCCGGTGACCGCTTAGTACTTGCTGACGGAGGCTTGCAATTTAGAGTTACCAACAAACGCGATAACGGCACTGTTATTATTGAAGCCCAAAACTCCGGCCTTATTACTTCACGCAAAGGGCTTGCCTTACCCGGTAAAACCGTTAAAGTACCTGCTCTCACCGAAAAAGACAAAGTAGACTTAGCCCAAGGCCTTATTCTCGGTGTGGATGCTGTGGCCATTTCCTATGTGCAGACACCTGAAGATGTCATTGAAACAAAAAATATCATCCTTGCTGCCGGCAAAAATATTCCCGTGGTCGTAAAGCTTGAGCGTCAAGGAGCTGTAGACAGATTAGAAGAAATTTTACGTGAAACAGACGTCGTTATGGTGGCTCGTGGTGACCTTGGCGTAGAGTGCCCCTTACCCATGTTGCCTGCCATTCAAAAGAAAATCATTGCCGCCTGCAATAAGGCCGCAAAGCCCGTTATTGTTGCTACACAAATGTTACTTTCTATGGTGAACAGCCCTGCCCCCACTCGCGCCGAAACCACCGACGTGGCTAATGCCGTGCTAGACGGTGCAGACTGCGTTATGCTGTCCGAAGAAACAGCCATGGGTAATTTTCCCGTAGAAACAGTCACCTACATGCGTGAAATCACAAAACAAGCCGAAGCCTTAATCATAGAAAGGCATGAGCTAAAAGCTCCACCAGAGCACAAAGGAATGGAAGAATTTCTTGCTTACTCTGCCTGCCTTTTGGCCGAAAAATCCCGAGCCGTGGCCATTGTTTCCCATAGCATGAGTGGCTCTTCTGCACGTCAATTGGCAGCTGTGCGTCCACCACAACAGATTTATGGCTTAACACCTGAAAAAGAAGCTTTAAAAGCCTTGAACTTCTCTTGGGGGGTGGAACCTGTTTTCATTGAAAACCCACAGGAAGAAAGCAGCCATACTGTACGTTGCGAAAACTTTATTCTTAGAAATGCCACCTTCCATACTGACGAGCGTCTTGTTATTACCGCTGGACAACCACAGAAGTCTGGTGGGCATCGTCGTGGAACTAACCTTGTAAAAGTATTTTGGAAGTAATTATGGTTCGAAAGCGCTCTACAACCGTTCCCAATGATATTACTGAGGAGTATTACCAAATCAGCCTTCAGGTTTTGAACTCCTTTCCTAAATTTCGTCTGCCCATTGGCCTATATACTTTTGATGAAAGTATTGCCGTGCTACAGCCGTATAGTCAACGTGAACAACGTTTGAGCAACGAACAGGTGGAAGAGGTGCAAATCTTGTGTCAGGAAGGCAATTTATTTGTGGCTCGCTCTGACTTTCCCCACTATTCTGAATATATTATCAAGCAATTAGATATTATATTACAGGATAGTAACTTAAAGGAAGGGGAAGTATCCGAGCTGTGCATACGTTCCCTAACCATGCACTATAATACTTTTAGCGAAAGCCCTGTAAAGGGCAACTTTACGCCTATGTATGAATCCCTCATGGCGGTTACTGAGTGGATTTGGCAAGATAAGTTTCGTTTAAAATCCTTTATGCGGCGGTTACCTAGGGAGTATTCCTTGGGTAACCACGCCCTTAACTCTATGGTTATAGGTTTGTGGTTGTGGTTTGAAAGCACAGAAGCTGCCAATGTAACCCGCCGCGGTTTTGACCGCATGGCTTTAGCTTTCTTTTTACACGACCTTGGTATGTCTAAAATTCCACCCTTTATTTTGCAAAGAAATAAAAAGTTTACTCCAGATGAGCGTACTAAAGTTAATGCACACCCGACCATGGGGTATAAAATCATGCAAAAAATTGATTTGGCCTTTAACGAACTATCACATGCCATCATGGAACATCACGAAAGGCTTGACGGTTCAGGCTACCCCCAAGGTTTAAAAGGCAATCAAATCAGCAATGTAGGACGTATGTGCGCCGTAGCTGATGCCTTTTCTTCCATGATTGCCGAAAGACCTCATGCACCTAAAAAAGGTATGGAAGAGGCTGCAAAAGAATTGGCCAGCAATGAGAATCAATTTGACAAAACCTATACAGCAAAACTTCTTCTTGCTATCATGTCGCATCAAATTGAAGATTCATAATTTTCAGCCTATTAAAAAAGGAAATGCAATGAAATTGGATCCCACAGAATATGCCGATTGGCAATTGGCGGCGGCAGCAGAAGAAAATATGGCCCCCATTACACGCATTGCTGAGGATATGGGGCTTGAAGCTCAGGAACTATTACCCTATGGGCATCACATTGGTAAAATAGATTATCAAAAGGTGCTACAAAGGTTAGAAAACAGTTCTCGTGGAAAATATATCATTGTAACAGCCATCACTCCCACTCCTTTGGGTGAAGGCAAATCTACCACCACCATTGGTTTAACTCAAGGTTTTGGTAAACTAGGTAAAAAAGCTTCTGCAGCCATACGTCAGCCTTCAGGCGGTCCCACCATGGGCGTCAAAGGCTCAGCCGCCGGCGGAGGACTTGCGCAATGCATCCCCTTAACACCCTACTCATTGGGTTTTACTGGCGATATTAACGCCGTCATGAACGCTCACAACTTGTCCATGACTGCTCTTACTGCACGCATGCAGCACGAGCGTAATTATGATGATGTAAGTTTAGAACGTCTCTCTGGCATGAAACGCCTAGACATTGATCCTACCCGTGTGAGTATGGGGTGGGTTATGGATTTTTGCTGCCAAGCATTGCGTAATATCATTATTGGCATTGATAATGGCAGCCAGCGCAATGGCTTTATGATGCAATCTCACTTTGATATTGCTGTAGCTTCTGAAGTTATGACAATTTTATCTATCAGCAAAAACTTGGCAGACTTACGCCAGAGAATGGGTAAAATTATTATGGCGTATGACCGTAGTGGCAAAGCCATCACCACGGAAGATTTGCGCGTGGCTGGTGCCATGACTGCCTGGATGGTAGAAGCGGTGAAGCCAAATCTCATTCAAACCATGGAAGGCCAGCCTGTACTTGTGCATGCTGGACCCTTTGCTAATATTGCACTGGGGCAAAGTTCTGTCATTGCAGATTATATTGGCACCAAGTGCAGTGAATATCATATTACAGAGGCTGGCTTTGGCTCAGATATTGGCTATGAAAAATTCTGGAATCTCAAATGCCGCTCTAGTGGCCTTACCCCAGATGCTGCCGTTATTGTGACCACCATTCGCGCCTTGAAAAACCATGGAGGCATCCCCTCTCCTGCTCCTGGGCGTCCTTTACCGGAAGCATACAAAAATGAAGATGTGGGCGCTGTGGAACGCGGTTGTGCCAACTTGTTACGACACATTGAAATTGTAAAGCTTTCTGGAGTGCCTGCCGTGGTATGTATCAATGCCTTTTCCAGCGATACTGCCGCCGAAATTGCAAAAATCAAAGAAATTTGCGAAAAAGCTGGGGCACGAGTGGCTTTATCAACGCATTGGCAACATGGAGGCGACGGTGCAGTAGAGCTTGCTGAAGCCGTTATGGACGCATGCCGTGAACCACAAAATTTCCGCTACCTTTATGCCGACGACACCTCTTTTTGTGAGCGCATTGAGCGCATTGCTTGGGAAGTGTACGGCGCCGAAGGAGTGGAATATTCCCAAGACGCACGAAGCAAATTAAATACCTTACAAGCCTTGCCTGACGCTCATGAATTGGGCATTTGCATGGTAAAAACGCAATACTCCCTTTCTGATGTGCCTAGCAAAAAAGGGGTTCCTGAACGCTGGAAGCTGTATATACGCGATTTATTACACTTTGGTGGTGCAGGTTTGGTAGCACCGGTGGCTGGCGATATTATGCTTATGCCAGGGACTGGATCTTCCCCCTCTTTCCGAAACATTGATGTGGATACCGAAACAGGCAAAGTTCTAGGTTTATTTTAATTTCCCCGACACAGATAAAGGACTTTAAATGGCAAACCATATATTTCTGGGCATAAGTCTAGATGGTTATATAGCAGATAAAAATAATAGCGTAGAGTGGCTTTCGGCTTACCCACAAGAACAAGGGCCAGATTCTGCCTTTGTCCTTTTTATGGATAACATGGATGCCATTATCATGGGGCGCAATACTTTTGAATTGGTGCACTCCTTTGGGCAATGGCCGTACACAAAGCCTGTTATCGTTATGAGCCAGTCTTTAAAGGCCTTACCAAGTGGCTACGAGGAAAAAGCCACACTGAGTAAAGAAAACGTCAAGGACACACTTTTAAACGCCTTCCGCAAGGGCTATCATGAGCTGTATATCGACGGCGGCAAACTGGTTCAAAGCTTCTTACAGTTAGATATGATTGATAGCATGACATTAACACAGATACCAGAAATTCTAGGCGGTGGAGTGCCCCTCTTTGGGGAGTTAGATGAACCATTGAAGTTCAAACATATACACACACAAATACTAGATAGCGGACTTGTTATGAGTGGATACATGCGCAAGCGCTGATGATATAGAGAATGTAACTTCTCTTTGGATTTAACCACACTTTCAATTATCGAATAAAAAGAGTCCTGCACAATGAATTGTGCAGGACTCTCAATATATTATAAATTAAAAATAAAGTATGGGGGGCGTTGTTTGTTTTAAGACCTCTGCATAATCCATGTATTTTAACATTTTTTTGGATTATGCAGACCCCTTTATTTTGTTGTGATATTGGCATGTTATTATACACAATAAAAAATGACCTTCATTCATTAAACAATGCGCTGAATCTATAGCCCCGCGATTTTCGATTTTTCGTACTACTGCCAATAGC
>CAZBDD010000033.1:0-9908 GCA_964490475.1 uncultured Desulfovibrionaceae bacterium | reverse complement strand
AAGTTCGCCAAAAAGCCATTGATCGCGCTAAAGAGATTCTTGGTGAAGCCTATACTGAAAGGCAAAATATTTTGGCAGAAGCTGAACAAGAAGCTGAACGCATCCGCAATGAAGCTAAGGCTACCTATGCCGCAGCCGAAGATATACGCAATCAAAGTCAAGAATTACGCCATTCTGTGCAGGCAGAACTAGATGATGCCATGCATATTAAAGAAGGTGCTCACGAAGAAGGTTTTCAAGCCGGCCTTGAACAAGCTCAAGAAGAATTACAAAATTTTCGCGCCGCCATGGGTTCATCTGTGGCTGGGGTTTTGCATGTTATTGAAAGTCAAAGCATGAATATTTTTTTGAGTTGGCGTGCAGAATTAGTAGATTTATTACGCATATGTGTAGAAAAAGGCACAGGTATTGTGCTTCAAGATGAGCATAAAAAAATTCTTGAAAGCATGATGTATGGTGCTGTACGCAATTTGGACGATCGCCGTTCGGTGACCTTACGTGTTAATCCTGAAGATGAAGCTGTAGTTACAGACCTCATAGCCGCCGCTAAAGAAAGCAATCCAGATTTGGGGCAATGGGAAACAAAGTCAGATAGCTCTTTACAACCGGGAGATCTTATAGCGGAAAGTACTACAGGCACTGTAGAAAGTCGTTTAGACCTTTTCCGTCATATGGTGGAAAATATTCTGCAACATATGAATTTGCCGGAAGGTGAGGTTGATTTAGAAAGCTTTGGCCTTGTAAAGCGCGTAGTAGAAATAGAAGTAGACAAAGTGGCCGCTGTGACTCCGCCCATGATTGTACATGAAGAAGAAAGCCCGCCTGAAGAAGAGGTTGTGGAAGAAAATCTGCCGGAGCTCATAGAAGAAAGCGTGGAAGAAGAAATGCCGGAATCGGAAGAGCCACAAGAACCGCTTATTCCCATGACACCGGAGCAAATGGCTTTCCAAATGCAGTTGCAAAAAGCCGAAAATGTGCCTTCTCGATTAGATTTACCTCAGTTACCTCAAGATTTTGAAGAAGAAGACGCCTCTCAAGCGCCTGTGGCAGATGTTGATGGACCTCGTGAAATTCTTTTTGGCTCAGCGGGGCAAGAAACAGAAGAAGAAACTTTGACAGACATGGTGCAAGAAGCAGAACATGTGGAGCAAAGAAAAAATGCTTTGGCATCGACAAAAAATGGCCTAGAACCTTCTATGGAAGAATTAGAAGATGAGCTTTTAGGCGACGATGCGGCCACAGGATTAGATTCTTTAGATGATTTTGCTGCTAAGGCTCCTAGTTTAGATGATTTCGCCGATGGCCCCAGCCTAGACGATTTCGCCGATGGCCCGAGCTTAGATGATTTTGCCAATGCCCCCAGTTTGGACGATTTTTCCGGTGGTGACGCTCCCAGTCTGGACAGTTTTGCCAGTTTAGATAGTTTAGAAGCCGCCAACAACGATGCTAATTTTGATGATATGCTTGATCTTGACTCCCTAGAAGATACCGGAGGTTCACTAGATTTTGATACGGAGCTAGGAAAGAGCAAATGATGAAATTAGACCCAAAAACATGCCGTCAATTATTAGAAAATGCCAATCCTTTAAAAATTTTTGGTAAAGTGCATAAGGTGGTGGGTCTTGTGGCAGAAGGATCTGGCTTGCGCTCTCCGTTGGGTGCTGTGTGCCATATGTTACCTGAAGCAGCAGATCAAAACACAAGCAATCAATACGGCATAGCCGCTGAAGTGGTAGGATTTCGAGAGGGCAATTTGCTTTTTATGCCTTATGGAGACATGCGTGGCATTCGTCCCGGCAGTCTTATCCGTAACAGTTCTTTACCGCCATATTATCCTGTGGGCGCGCATATCTTAGGGCGCACTTTAGATGCCTTCGGTTCCCCTCTTGATGGCGGCCCAGCCGTAAGTACAGAAATTTTTCAAGGTGCAAGTCAACAGAGTCCTGAGAATATACAGGCGTTTATGCAAAAAATGGAAGAGCAAAAGCGTTTTTCACCGGAATGGCTTGCTCAGGCTTTAAATACTTGGTCACAAGATATGGCCCCCATTTATGCAGACCCCCCCAGCCCCTTACAACGCCCGAGAATTACAGATATTTTAGATGTGGGTGTGCGCAGTATTAATTCTTTACTCACCCTTGGCAAAGGGCAACGCGTGGGCATTATGGCCGGATCTGGTGTGGGTAAATCTACTCTTATGGGTATGATGGCTAGGTATACCAAGGCCGATGTTAACGTTATTGCGCTTATTGGCGAACGTGGTCGCGAAGTTTTGGAATTTATGGAGCGCGACTTGGGGCCAGAGGGTATGGCTCGTTCTGTACTTGTTATTGCCACCTCAGATCAATCTCCTTTAGTGCGTATGCGTGCGGCCTATGCCGCCACTGCCGTAGCAGAATTTTTCCGCGATAAAGGTAAAGACGTCTTACTTATGATGGACTCGGTCACGCGCTTTGCCATGGCTGCACGTGAAGTGGGTCTTGCCATTGGTGAACCCCCCACCACCAAAGGCTACACGCCTACGGTTTTTGCACAGCTTCCCAAATTGCTAGAAAGGGCAGGGCGCTCTGATAAAGGCACTATTACTGGTGTTTATACTGTACTTGTAGACGGTGATGACTTTAATGAACCCATTGCTGATGCTGTGCGTTCTATTTTAGATGGGCATATTGTGCTTACGCGTGATCTTGCTGACCAAGGACATTTTCCTGCCATTGATATATTACGTTCTATCAGTCGTTTGCGTACTGATATTTGCCAAAAGGAAGACGTGCTGGCCGGACGCAAAATTACCAGCCTCATGAGCACCTACCGCAAAGTAGAAGATATGATTAATATTGGTGCCTATGTGCAGGGTTCTAATCCTGAAATTGACGCAGCTATAGCTAAAAATCCCTTTATTAACAGTTTTTTACAGCAAGATGTAGGCGATCAGCAAAGTCTTGAAGCCTCTATGCAAGCTATGCAAATGCTTTTAAACGTGCAGCAAGCTGTTTAAAAAAAGCAGAAGAGGTTATGTTTTATGTATAAAAAGGCTAATTTCTTCCATTTACTTGCTAAATTATAGTTTCGTAATCAAAATGTCGTAGAAAAGTCTACATTGACTTTTTTCACTCTAGAATCAGCGTATAGAGCATTTTTCATATCTTCAATGGCTTGACTAGCCTGCTTTAATTCTAAATCATTTTTAAAGACTATAGTTATAAATAGCGCATAATCTATGCCTTGCTTTAGCACAATAGATTCTGTTACCTCAAATATATTTGCATTATTCTCTATGCTCGTTTCAATAATGCTTGAAAAATGTTCTTGCATTTCCTCCGAGGCACGCGCCCCTGCAATGCCCACAGTGCTCGTAAAATATATTTCTAAAGCGGCCTTTATAAGTAAAATAATAACAACAATGGTGGCTATTTTTTCTGCATATATGAGCCAAGTAATGTTTTGAGAAATGCCAAAATCGGTAATGAGTAAACCTACAATAACGACAATGGTAGAATAAGCATCGGTTAGAGATTCAATACCGCTACTTTTCAATGTGTGTGAGTCAAGTTTTTTGGCTTGATACAGCACATACCATGAGAGCAAAAGCTTTACCACAAAGGTTCCTATCGAAACAAAAAGAATAATAGAATTTATTTGGGATGAAAGCTCATACCAATTGCTTATAAGCTCTTCTATAAGACCATAAACCATGAAAAATATGACAATAGATACGGTGAGTGAAGAGACATATTCTAAATTTCCATGCCCAAAAGGGTGCTCTTCATCCTTAGGTCTTTTTGCCATATAAAGCCCAATAATAGCAAAAATATCTGTCAGTAAATCTGAAAAAGAGTGCACACCATCGGCTATAAGAAGCTGACTATTAAACAAAAAACCTGTCACAATTTTGACAGTGGCAAGCATAACATTTGTTATAAAGTTTATAATGATAACAAAAAGTTGCTTATGAGAGCTGGCTGGCATAAGATATCCGTAATTGTAAAATGTTTTTTGTATGTAGGCTTAGGCAGTGCCGTCAAATGACGACTTTTTGTGTTATATCAGTGAAGCTTGACATAGAAACAACTGAAAGGCGTATTTGACAACACTACCTAGTGAATGAAATACTTTGTATAAGAGCTTGTATAATGAAAAATACATGCGCTTGCAATGCTAAAAGCAAAAAGGTACTTTTTTTCTTACCAAGTTATTGGGAAAGTCAGTGTTAAAAAAGTTTCAAAACAAGCCGGTGAAGTTTGGTTGGTATTTAATACTTCTGCACAATTCATTGTGCGGTGGTTTTTAGAGCTTTGACAAAAAACGAGAATAAGGGAAGTTTTGCTTTTCTGTATTTATTAAGACTTGTTACGGGGGGAGTATGTCTTCAAAACTTTATGTAGTTATGGTGGGTTTACCCGCTAGAGGTAAGAGCACCCTTGCTAAACGTATTTGCGAAAGACTGCATGACGAAGGTTCAAGGTCTGCCATTTTTAATAATGGTAACGTACGTCGTTTGCTGGCGGGGCCTCAATCTACAGAGCCACAATTTTATGCGCCAGATAATGAATTTGGCCGAGAAGCTCGCGAAAATATAGCGTATGAAAATATGGCCGCGGCTCGAAAGTTCTTAGCTGATGGTGGTGATGTGGCTATTTTAGACGCTACCAATGTCAGTCGTGCTCGTAGACAAACCATTAATGCTACCCTAACAAATCATCCTATTTTGTATGTGGAATGCGTAAATGAAGATTCGCTATTGTTGGAAAGCTTTGTGCGTCTTAAATGTGAGCTGCCAGAGTTTCAACATATGGGCGAAAAAGATGCCTTGCAATCTTTCTATACACGCATAGGGTATTATGAGCAAATGTACACCCCTGTGGGGGCTGATGAATTGTATTGGATGCGTGTTGATGCTACGGCAAATCGTATTATCAAAGAGCGTCCTTGCGATGGTTCTCCGTACTATCCTGCCATACGCGATGTGGTGGTATCGCGCTGGGTACGCAGTTTATACCTTATGCGGCATGGGGAAACACAGTATAATGTGCAAGGGCGTATTGGTGGCAATCCTCCTTTAACGAAGAAAGGGTCACAACAAGCTAGAGCCATGGCTTTGCATATGCGCGGAGCAGATGTTCCGTGGATTTTTACCTCTACGCGGCTGCGCTCGCATCAAACCGCAGAGCCTCTTCTTGCTTCTCGGCCTGATGCACATAGTATGGCCCTTACAGAATTTGATGAAATTTGGGCAGGCCAGTGTGAGGGAATGCGCTATGAAGATATACGCAAGACTATGCCCCATATTATGGAACAGCGTCATGCAGATAAATATGGTTATGCTTACCCCGAGGGCGAAAGTTATGCTATGTTACGTGAGCGTGTGAGTAGGGGGCTTAGGCGTGCGCTTTTCCTTGCGGGGGATTCTCCCTTACTTATTGTAGGGCATCAAGCTGTAAATAGAAGTATTCTTTCTCTTTTCTTAAAACAAAGACCGGAAGATATACCTTTTATTTTTATTCCGCAAAATCAATATTATCACATTTCTACAACGCCTAGACGTAAGGCTTTTGAGATGATACGGTTTTTTTAGAATGTGTTGCCTCTCCAACGTTTTTTCAAACGATTTCTCATAATGAATTGAGACCTCTGCATTTGTCATTATGCAAAGGCCTCGAATGAATTACTCAGAAAGTCGAGTAATATTATTTTAATTTACTAATATCGATTTAGATAGTGCATTGACGCAATGGGGTTTTTTGAGGGGGAGAGTCTGAGAGGGGGCACTTTTTTTCTAAAAAAGTGCCCCCTCTCAGGAAAAAGCCTTAAAAAGCCTTAAAAAGCCTTAAAAAGCCTTAATGAGTGTTTCAGTGACGATTATTTTTAAACTGACTTTTATAAAAGGTGTTAAATACTTGCTTTCCATAAAAGCATATTGTTCTCAAAATGGGCTTCCATTTTTTCTGTAGCTTTGAGCCAAGAAAGGAGAGCATGTACGCTACTTCCCACAAGAACGTATTGATCGAAATTCATTTTAAGTTGATATTCGCTAAAGAGCGCTTGTAAAATTTTTTCAAAATTTGTGGGAGAATCACAAATATTTAAAATTTTCTGCGCTATTTCATGCACTTTATCTATATTATACTGTGCTAGTGGGGCAATATCTTGTGTAACCTTACCATGGGCAGGTACAAAAAATTTTGCTGACAGAGTTTTTACTTTTTCTAGCGTAGCCAAGTATTGTTCCACATCGTACATGACATTCATTTGATACTTATCCAATATTTCTTGGCTTAGCAAGCAATCAGCTAAAAAGACAACTCCATCGGCGCTCGCATAGCCCACCATATCTAAAAAGTGTCCTGGTAAAGGCAGGGCAGTAAGCCCTTGAGGGAGCACTTCTTCGCTGAGTTCTTCCACATGGCTTTCGGCGGCCAATAAGAATTTATTACGCAATTCTTTGGGAGGGCAAGCCCCATATAGAAAAGAAGCTTCAAGAATGGGGTGCTTGGCAAAAGCTACATGCATGGGGGGCGCGTATATTGCACACTTACTTTGACTTTGTAAGTACTTATTACCACCAATATGGTCTGCATGGGAGTGGGTATTGTAAATAGTTTTAAGTACCCACCCTTGTTCATCAAGTATTTTTCGTACCCTGCGACCAGTTTCTTTATCGTTTCCGCTATCAATAAGGCAGACTTCTGTAGTATTAAGGCGTATAATGCCGATTTTTGATGGACATTCAATATAGTAACAATTTTCGGTTAGCTGAACGAGCTCATACATATTGCATTTCCTATTTTAAATTAAGAGTTCTGCACAATTATTTTTCAAATAAATTTTGGGGATAAATGAAAATAAAATTTAATTGAATAAATTGGATATGCAGAATAAAAGACTTAAAAATCAATCAATTAACAGGGAGGCAAAGCAGCCTTTACTCTTGATTTTTGACCGCATTGACTTACGCAAAAACCCTAAAGGTTTCCGCACAATGAATTGTGCAGAGTCTTAGGTTGTCTCTTTGAGTTAAAAAAATAACATGTTTGAAATATAAGGTCAATTTATGACAAAAATATGTATGCTATAAAAATGACTTGTACATTTTTTAGGAAAATTGTAGAGAATTTGCTTCATTATAGAATACGGAGAAAATATGTCCACAGTAAGAACTCGTTTTGCCCCTAGTCCTACGGGGCATTTGCATATTGGCGGTGCGCGTACAGCGCTTTTTTGTTGGCTTTTGGCACAGCATCATCAGGGTGAATTTTACTTACGCATTGAAGATACTGACTTAGAACGTTCTAAACAAGAATATACCGATTCCATTTTAGCCTCCATGCGCTGGCTTGGTTTAAGCTGGCAAGGGGAACCCGTTTACCAAACACAACGCACTGAAAAATATAATGCCGCTGTGGATAACTTGCTTTCGGCAGGTCATGCTTACTGGTGTTCATGTACACCGGAAGAAGTGGAGGCCATGCGCGAAGAAGCCAGAGCTAAAGGCGAAAAACCACGTTATAATGGCTGTTGCCGTGAAAAAAATGTGGGATCCGGTGCAGGGCATTGCGTACGTTTGAAAATCCCTAAAGTGGGCAAGGTAAGCTATGAAGACATGGCAAAAGGGCGCATTACCGTAGATGTTAACGAGTTGGATGATATGATTATCCGCCGCGCCGATGGCATGCCTACCTACAATATGGCTGTGGTGGTAGATGATCATGACATGGGCATTACTCATGTTATGCGCGGTGATGACCATGTTTCAAATACCATACGCCAAATATTGATTTTTGAAGCTTTAGGCTATGCATTGCCTGTTTTTGGGCATGTGCCTATGATTTTAGGGCCGGATAAACAAAAGCTATCCAAAAGACATGGTGCTCGTGCCACCATTGAATATGAACAAGATGGTTTGTTGCCAGAAGCCTTAGTTAACTATTTGGTGCGCTTGGGCTGGTCACATGGGGATCAAGAAATCTTCAGCATGGATGAGCTTATCAAACTCTTTGATGGCACTAATTTAAATGCTTCCGCTTCGGCTTTTGATCCAGATAAATTACAATGGCTTAATGCGCATTATTTACGCGCTCTTACACCGCAAGATGTGGCTGTGCGTGTGTTGCCCTTTGTGCATGCCGAGGGTTTTGCACAAGTAACAGCTAAAGATTTAGAAAGCATGGCACCGCTTTTTCAAGAACGCGCTGCCAACTTGATTGATTTAGCCAAAGCTTTACATCCTTTACTGATTACAGCACAAGACATGGTTTTTGACGAAAAGGCTTTGAAAAAAGCCCATTCTGAAGAAAGCGCGGCCTTGGTGCAGCAACTGCGAGAATATTTTCAGAAAATTGAAGATTTTACTGTAGAAAATACAGAAAAAGCACTCAATGACTTTGTGGCAGAGCAGGGGCTGAAATTTAAACAAGTGGGGCCGCCATTGCGTGTGGCTTTGCTCGGCTATATGGGCGGCCCGCATTTGCCTGATGTAATGGCTGTGTTGGGTAAGGATGAAAGTCTTGCAAGAATGGAAAAATTTGCGACTTTTTCTGTTTAAGGTGTATTAGACAAAAAAAATACTATAAATGCGCAAAAAATCAATAAATTATGAGGAGACTCCGTCAATGAAGTCTTTTTTGCATTTTTTATTTATGAAATAGTTGTATATTGATTTTATGTACATTTTAAAGAAAATGCTTTGTAAATATGCAATACTTTCTTGTGCACAGAGAAAAATAAACTGGCAAAAAAAACTTGACTCCACTGGAAGATGCTATTATATTCCCCTTCTACCTCAGCGTAGGAGCGTGGCTCAGGTGGCTAGAGCACTTCCTTGACATGGAAGGGGTCAGCAGTTCAAGTCTGCTCGTTCCTACCAAAAATAACGATACGGAGGGGAGGTTTATACCTCCCCTTTTCTTATATGCAGGAGTTTTGTGTGATTGTGCGCATGGATGATACCCGTCACGAAGTGGAAGTGCAGGCAGATGCTTGTCTTGCCGATGTTTTAAAATCTGCACTGAGCGGTAAAAAAATGAAAAGCGTAGTGGCTGTAAAGGTGGGGGAAGATATGCTTGACCTATCTACACCCGCTACAAGCCTCACTAGCGATGCCGAGCTCGAGCCCATCATGATGGATTCTCCTGAAGGTATAGAAATTATTCGTCACTCAGCAGCCCACGTCATGGCCGCAGCGGTGCAAAAGCTGTTTCCAGCGGCAAAAGTTACCATAGGCCCTGCCATTGAAACGGGTTTTTACTATGACTTTGATGTGGAACGTCCTTTCACTGCAGAAGATCTTGTGGCCATTGAAGCGCAAATGCAAAGCATGATTAAGGCCGCTGTTCCTTTTTCGCGAAGCACCATGCAAAAAGATGCCGCCATTTTGCATTTCACCCAATTAGGTGAAAATTATAAAGCCGAAATTATTACTGATATTGAGGCAGATGTCTTATCTTTCTATCAATGTGGTGACTTTTTGGACATGTGCCGTGGCCCCCATGTGCCGCATACAGGCTTTGTGAAGGCTGTAAAACTTCTTTCAGTAGCCGGCGCTTATTGGCGTGGTGACGAAAAAAATAAAATGCTTTCCCGTATTTATGGAACAGCATTTGCAGATGAAAAAGCATTAAAAGAGTATTTGCATCGTTTGGAAGAAGCCAAAAAACGCGACCATAGAAAACTTGGGCGTGAATTGGACTTTTTTACCTTCCACGAAGATGTGGCACCGGGTATGGTTTTTTGGCTGCCTAAAGGTATGCTTATGCGTACCATCTTAGAAGATTTTTGGCGCAAGGAGCATTTAAAGCGTGGTTACGGTATTGTACAAGGGCCACAGCTTTTGCGTGTTGAAACATGGCAAAAGTCCGGTCACTACGATAATTATCGCGAAAATATGTATTTTACTCATATTGAAGATGATC
>CAZBDD010000032.1:0-9909 GCA_964490475.1 uncultured Desulfovibrionaceae bacterium | reverse complement strand
GGAAAACCTTTTGTTCACAAAAGGTTTTCCCCCAATAATTCATTCAATTAGAAGGGCACTTCATCCATATCGCTTGCTTCAGAAGGAAATGGCGATCCCTCAAAACTTCTACTGTCTTGTTGTTTAGCGCCACCTTGCTTAGCGCCGCCACCGCCAGGCGCGCCTTGGTAGCCGCCTTGAAACCCGCCTGCGCCTTCTTGACCATAACCACCTTGCGTAAAGCCGCCTTGATTATTATCAATATAACCGCCATGACCGCCACCTTGACCGCCGCCATCGCCTTTTTTATCTAAAAACTGCACGCGTTGGGCTTTTATTTCTGTAGTGTAGCGATCGACACCTTGCTGGTCTTGCCATTTACGAGTTTGTAAAGATCCTTCTACATATACAAGAGAGCCTTTGGCAAGATAGTTGGCACAATTTTCAGCTGAACGTTGATATACCACCACTCGATGCCACTCAGTGCGTGCTACCTTATTACCTTCTCTATCTTGATAAGATTCGTCAGTGGCAACACTTAAGTTGCAGACAGGGGCTCCTGTTTGCATATACTTAAGGTCGGGGTTTGCACCTAAGCGACCAATGATTTGTACTTTATTTAGCATTGTTTCTCCTTACTTAGCAAAAATGTTGCTCCAGTTTATCAAAAATATCTTCTAATGTGTCACTAAGGTTGTTGGCTTTGCGTGGGTCCCAATCGGCTAAGGCGCGCTCTAATTCTTTGGCGGTAGTTACAGCTTGTTCAATGTCATTACCTAGAGCTTGGCGACGCTCTTGACTCCAATCCATAAATTGCAAACCATCACCAAGGCGAAAGGCCATTTCAAGGACACCTAATTTGTTTTCTGTGCTTGGAACAGACTTAGCAAGGTCAAAGAGTTGTGGCCAAAGTTTTTCTGGCAGCCCTTCGTCCCAAGTAACGGCAGATACGCGAATTTGTAATGCTTTGCCCATGGCTTACCTCTTGAGAAAACTTGTAACACATCTTTTGTTTGTAGTATTTTAAAAAAATATGTAATTAAATGGAAGTTTTTTGGAAAGGGGCAGGGGTAAAACCTTCTCTTTAGAAAAAATTTTACCCCATAAAAAAACTAAAATTATTTTTCTTGCCATTCCGTTTGCACGCGCAACACAACTTCTTCAATGGCGCTGAGCTGATCTGTAGGGCATACCCCAATGAGAGCCTGTCCACCATCAACGTTTTCCGTATGTTTAAAGTATACTGCGTAAATGACTCCGGCTGGCCCAGCATAATAGAGCGGTGCCTCGCGCTTCATGCGGGACATAATAAATAATTCCATACCGTCCTGCACTGAAACAGCGCGTGAGCCTGATGCACGTACTTTTTTATCTATTTCTGGAGTAAAATAGTATTTTGCTCTTTCTGGAGCCAGAAAGAGGTGCAATGCTTTTTTCAATATTTTTTGTTGCACTTCAGCCCGTGTTAAAAAATGGCGCACTGTGAGTAGTGGGGTGCCAGATTCCACAAATTCCCCTTCTAATTCTTTATGAATGGCGCATACTTCCCCTTTTTCAGGGGCATTAATGGGCTTGGGGTTATGCTCTCTTTCAATGGTGAGTAAGTGTGAGCCAGGCTTTTCTTTCCACATACCTTGTGGCCCGTGTACTTGGCTGCCTTCTTGAATATTTGCAAAGCTTATACGCCCTGTATGCGGTGCACGAATGAGCACCTCTTCATAGGGAGAGGCCTTTATTTCATCTAATAATGCGGTAACGTCTAACATGATATATCCTTAACAACCGTTTTAGCGGTAATACACATTGCGACCACCAATGGTGAGCAGGGCTTGTTTTAAGTTGGCACGAATATGGCGTCTGTCCCAAATACCTTGAATGTGACCGCGAGAAAGAGCATTATTAGAACGATGATACTGCGGCGGAATGTCAATACCGGTAGTTTCTTTAATAACACCAGGGCCGGCAAAACCAAGGTTAGAGGAACGCACGGCAAACTGATACGGCGAACAACCAAGGAAGCTTGCCACAGGGCCAGCAAAGGAGTTGGTATCATAAAGCACCATATATAAGCCCCCGCTGTCGATATAGCGACGCACAGCCACGGTACATCTTGGCATTTGAATAACGCCATGGGTACCTTCTTGAATGCGAATACCGGCGGTACCGTGTACATAGGCTATGAAGGGATAACGTTTTTTCATGGCAAGTTCGCAAGCTTCCACAAATTTTTGGCCTTCGGCTGCGCCCACTGAGCCACCGCGGAAGGTGCCCATAAGCATGGCTACAATAACTTTAACGCCGTCAATACAAGCTTCAAAGGTCATGCAACCGCTCTTAGAGCCGGTTTTTTGCTGCGCTTCATGTATTCTTTGTTCAAAGTCTTTGAAGTTAAGGGGGTTTCCTGCTTCAATAGCTGCATTGAATTCAAAAACAGAGCCTTGGTCAAAAACGTTGCGCACATACCATTCCGGTTCCATGGGGAAGTGATGCCCACAATAGCTACACACACCGGCAAATTCCGCAAAAAGATCCGGCCCCCAAAGATCAAGGCAACCGTCTTTGGCAGCGTTGGGACAAGTGAGCGTTCTGTCTGTTTTATAACGCGGTGAAATATAATTCCAGCGGCTTACTCTGCCTTCATCTACCCAATTGGAGAGCTTTGTTAAATCTTCTGAAGGCGCAACTTCAGGGGTTGCACCGCGTTTTAATTTTTTAAAAGGTTTGGTTATGCGTCCTTTTAAAATTTGGTATTCATTTTGTACTTCTTCCCAGAAGAAAGTAACCTTTCTTTGGTGATTACGATAAAAGTCGTATTTGATTTTATTCCAGCGCATAAGCATGGCGCCGGTAATATTGCGCCAAAATTTTGTATGCCATGGGCGGCGATCGCGACACGCTGAGCGTGAAAGGCGCAAAAACTTTTGCTGACGCATGCGCACCAGACGATTTTTATTGTCTGAAGACAGCCCCCAACGCATATAGCGCTCTTCTAAATTAATATTAGGGTTGCGACGACGAGAAAGTGCAATGCCACGCAAACCGGGAAGTTTACGTGAGGAAATGACTACTTCATCGGTGGCACGCAACATTTCTTGGCGCAAAGAGCGATAAAAATCAAAGTGAGAAGGACGAGCACCAAGAGCTGGTTCTTGAATAATTTTGTCTATATATCCAAAGTTCAAATTATCCTGCGCGGTAATATGCAAAGCTTCGGCACAATACTCAATAAGTTCTGGTGTGGCGCGTTGTCCGGCTTTAATGCGCCCTTCAATGGCTGCGGCTCCTTCTGGTGAAATAACCGAGTAGTAGCCATGTGAAAGCATAAGTCTTTTGTCTGCAAGACCAATGGCTTCGGCTCCTCCGGAACCTCCTTCAGAAATCACTGCCACAATGGGGACGCGCAGCTTAGACATGCCATAAATATTACGGGCAATTTGTTGAGCTGCGCCGGGGTAATCTTCCACAGGGTATGAACCCGGTGTAAAAATGAAAGTATGAATAGGTATACCTTCAGCTTCTGCAACGCGCATATATTGTAATGCCTTGGCATTGCCCCAAGGTTTTACTGAACCGCCATTACGAAATTCTGCGCCATGGCCTTTTTCTTGCCCTATAACCATAACAGATTGATTATAGGTCTTTTTACCACGACGACGCGTGATAATGGCTCTGGCAATAAGCATGCTCGGGTCTATGCTATATTCGTCTTGCCCGCCAATTTCTGTGAAATTGTCATACACATTTTCTAAAATATCACGCAAGCAGATACGCTGAGGATGACGCACTATGCGCACTTTATCCATAGGTGTAATATTGGCTTCAAGCTTACGCTCCATAAAGCCAAAGAGTTCCTCTAATGTTACTAATTCTGCATTGGGGTCAGAGCAATACCCTTCGGCAATTCTTGTAAGCAATTGTTCGAGTTTTTCGCGTAACAAAACAACTTTATCTTGATGCTTATCTACAAAAATATCTTGTATATACGTAAGCCTGTCTGTGAGGCTTTGTAATCTTTTTTCTATTGAATTATCCATTTCAAACCTTTATACTGTTTGATTTATGTGGCAGGTAAAAAACAACCTGTCTTTATAATGCTTGTTCATGCCTGTGACATGGTCACCATGCATGGCATAAAAATAATTTTGTGGTGCTCAATGCAGTTCATCGTGCACGATTTTTTTATATGCGCTAAAATTTTAAAATACGTCCTGTATTGGTACGTAAAAAGTTTATATTAGACTTAAGTTCTTCCCCTGCTGCATTGTGTCCTTGCAAGGTAAGAGCGTCTAAAAACTCCACGCCACGAGCTTTGGCTTCTTCCAAATCTTTGCCCCATATGATGCCTAGAGCAAGGTTTGGGTCAAACTCTGTGGGGATCACATAGGGAGCCTCTGTGGGAACATGTGTGAGCATGGTAAGCCAATCGTGGTCGCGCCAGCCATAGCTATCAATGGTTCCCACCCATGGAGCAAAGCGATTGTCAGGATCTTCGGCAATGAGGCGGTATTCAATACCAACGCCTTCAAAGTGAATATCTTCTTGAGAATACCCTAAAGGTTCACCAAGTCCAATACGAATTTGTTCAGCCAATAAATCTACTTCCCCCAGTGGGAGCCGATTTTTTACGCTAGAAATGCGAGCAGAAACTCCATTTTCTACCTGAATACGAGTATTCACTTCCATAAGGAAGGGCTCTCCGTCACGGGTGACAATCCATTCCCATGTGCCCACATTGTCATATCCTACAGAGCGCGCCATGGTGAGAGAGTATTGAATAATATCACGAAGAACTTGCGCTGCGTCAAAGGTATATTTTATATTTTGGGGGTCAAAACCAGGAGCAATTTCTATGCGTTTTTGCAAACCCGTAGATTGGATAGAGCAGTTACGTGTGCCAAAATGAACAGGATTTTTGCCTGAGCGATCAGAAACAATTTGCACTTCAAGGTGGTTGAAGTCCATAACTCTTTGTTCTATAAGCACACCTTCGTCTTTGAACTGGCGTAAAGCATAGTTGCGAATACGGCGATACACAGAGCGGAAGTTGTCGATATCATAGACTTCTTCAATGCCCATGCCGCCACCGCCTGCAGAAGCTTTAACCAATACTAAGGGCTGTTTTATGCCCCTTTGTTGCTGAAATTCAAAGACAGAACGAGCTACTTTTTCTGCTTCCATCTCATCATAAATGGGACGGTCTGAGCCGGGTACTGTGGGTACACCAAGGCTACGAGCAAGACGTTTGGTATTAATTTTATCGCCAAGTTCTCGAATTATTTTCCAAGATGGGCCTATGAAGGTGAGTTTGCGATTGCGTTTGGTTACACGGCGGGCAAAACGAAAATCTTCTGCAAAAAATCCATAGCCAGGGTGTATGGCTGTGCATAAAGCATCGTCAGCCACGGCCATAATTTCATTGGCGTCATGGTAAGATGATACTTTATAAAGGCTTTTTTCTCCACCAAGACTGCGAGCTAATTGCACATGCCCAGAGGCAAAATCTTCTGCTGTATAAATACATGTAAAAGCTACACCAAGTTTATGACAAGCACGTGTGATACGCATGGCAATTTCACCTCTATTTGCCACAAGTACCTTTTCACTTTTCAAATCCATTCTATTCCCTTTGGGCTATATTATGCATATATCACCAGACACAACAAAAGGCACCTCTTATGCAGATGTGACGATATACATGATAGCTTTGTTATTTAAATATGTTAACGTTTACTCACTTCGATAATACGCTTTTGAATTTCCAATACCAACTTATCTAAAGCCACTTCTTGGCGTTCACTTAAGTTAATGAAGTTACACGCCACAAGACCATTACCAAGGCTTCTTATCACTTTTGCCCGTAGTCCTGCAAGTATTACTCTATTAGAAACTTCGAGCTGTAAAATGAATTCATTGCCTTCGGCTAAAAATTTTTGTGGCATTTGGAAAGCACAACCGGAAACGCTAATATCCACAACTTTATAGGTGGTTTTACCGTTGTTTAGGCGTACGTTAATTCCATGAACATTGGCACGATAGGCGTGTCGCTGCCCCTGTAAATCCTCAGCAAGTGTAAATGAAAAGCGAGATTTTTTTGCCATTATGGACTCTTTGTAACGTCTCTTTGTAGGACGAATTCAACACGTCTGTTACGTGCTTTATTTTCTTCAGAAGTATTGGGTAAAATAGGATTCAATGATCCGTACCCAGTTGCCGTCATTCTGTCCGCCTCAATACCTTCAGTTAACAAATAGCGCAATACATTAACAGCGCGCAAGGCAGACAATTCCCAATTATCTGCAAAGCGAGAGCCCGCAGGTACAGGTGTATCGTCAGAATAGCCTCGTATATCAATGCGTTGTTCACGCCTTTGTACAAAAATATTCTTAAGCACATCAAGAACTTTCTTACTTTCTTCGGTCAGTTCTGTACTGCTTGGCCCAAAAAGTACTTTACCTGGAAGGCGTAACGTAATGGTGCCCTCTTCTAGCACCGCGCCTACTTGTCCTTCCACGCCATTTTGCACCAAGAAAGAGCGAATATCATTAAAGGTTTGTTTTTGCGCTTCAATAAGTTCTTTACGCCTTTTCACCTCATCGTGCAGGGCTCCGGTAATGGCTGTTGGGTCATTGCGCGATAAAGAAGATTGATCGCCACCAAGAGCCCCTTTAATGGAGCCCATGGCTTGCAAAAACTTTGTTTTTTCTACACTTGAAAGCGAAAATAGCAAGATGAAGAACACCAGTAATAGCATACTGATATCTGCGAAGGTAGCTAACCAGCCTTCCCCCTCATCATCATCATCATCGCTGCTGGTAATAGGATCATCACTCATATGCTGCTCTCAGTTATTTTCCGCCTTTTTCAGGCCCTTTGCGTTCTTTTGGGGGCAAGAAAGAGGAGAGTTTTTCATATACAAGGTTGGGGTTGTTATTTTCTAAAATGGACTTGGCACCTTCAAAAATAATAAGCAAAAGCAATTCTTCTTGCATACTTCTGGCCTTAAGCTTACCAGCTATGGGAATAAAAAGCAGGTTCGCAATAAGGGCGCCGTAAAAGGTGGTTAAAATAGCAACAGCCATGGCTGGACCAATGGCAGAAGGGTCCGCTAGGTTGGCAAGCATCTGCACAAGACCAATAAGCGTACCCACCATGCCCATGGCAGGTGCCAAGGATGCAAGACGGTTGAACACTGAAATACCAATGTTATGTCGCTTTTTCATAGACATAATTTCAATGGCTACAGTAGCATGGATAAGCGAGGGGTCGGCACTGTCGGCAATAAGCTGTGTGGCTTTTTTTAGAATGGGATTCTCTGTTTGAATTTTTTCTAGAGCCACAATACCTTGACGACGGCTAATTTCGGCAATGCGTACCATGGTGCCTACCACTTCGCTTACTGGAGCATCTTTAGCGGTAAAGGCTTTAACGCCTGCACCAAAAGATTGCTTCACTTCGCCAAAGGGAAAGCACACAAAAACGGAGGACAACGTCCCCCCCACAACAATCATGATACTGGGGATGTCGATGAAGTTCCCAGGCTCTGGACCAATAAAAATAGAACCAATAACAAGTCCAAAACCACAAAGCATTCCGCCCAGTGTTGCTAGATCCATACTGTCTTCCTTTTAGTAAAGAGGCCTTTTATAACAGAAAGATAAAGTAGATGTCATACAGCTATAGTGTTTCAAAGGCCACAAGAATAACAAAAAAAATATACACGTAACTTTAGTGAATGTCAAAAAAGTAGGTATTGTTTCACAACAAATGAAAATATTTCTTTTTTCAAGAGTCTGCTTACTACTCTATACCTGTCTTATCGGCATGAAAAAAATTTCCTAAAGGTTAGAAGGGCAAAAAAATCTTTGTAATAAAAATTCTTGTGGCATTGTGCGAGGCGGTATATAAGAGCCTCTCAAATAAACACCCTTTTCTTTGAAAACCACAAAAAGTGGTGTGCTAACCTTTTTACATATAATGATAATTATGAAAAACAATGAATTTTTACGCAATGTAGCCATCATTGCGCACGTTGACCATGGTAAAACCACCCTTGTGGATGCTCTTTTTCGCCAAAGCGGTGTTTTTCGCGTTGACCAACAGGTAGATGACCGAATTATGGATAGCATGGACCTAGAGCGCGAACGCGGTATTACCATTGCTGCCAAAAACTGTGCTGTATCTTGGAATGATATTAAGATTAATATTATTGATACCCCGGGCCACGCCGACTTTGGCGGTGAGGTAGAGCGCGCTTTATCCATGGCCAGTGGCGCCATTCTTCTTGTTGATGCCTCAGAAGGCCCTTTACCGCAAACTCGTTTTGTTTTGCGTAAAACCTTAGAGGCTGGTCTTCCAGTGGTTGTTGTTGTCAATAAAATTGATCGTAAAGATGCGCGCCCTCAAGAGGTGCTTAATGAAGTTTATGACTTATTTATTGATCTTGATGCCAACGAACAACAGCTTGAGTTCCCCGTTTTATATGCTATCGGCCGCGAAGGAGTGGCCATGCACGGCTTGGAAGATGAAAGAGTAAACCTTGCCCCGCTCTTTGATACCATTGTAAAGCATATCCCCGGGCCTGCATATGATGAAAGCGAACCCTTTCAAATGTTGGTAGCAGATCTGGACTATTCTGACTATTTAGGCCGCTTAGCTGTAGGGCGTATCATTCATGGCAGTATTAATGCTAAGGACGCCTTGTTATGTATGGGGCCAGAGGGTAATAGCCAAGCTTTGCGTGTGAGTAAATTGCAAGTGTATCAAGGTTTACGTTTGGCAGAGGTTGAAAGTGCCGAACCTGGTGATATTGTGGTACTGGCTGGTATTGAGGATGTTACCATTGGCGATACCATTTGTACCAAGGAGCACCCCCGCACCTTGCCACGTATTCGCGTAGATGAACCCACAGTGGCCATGCGTTTTGGTATCAATACTTCCCCTTTGGCCGGACGTGAAGGTAAATTAGTGCAAACTCGCGTGATTTGGGATCGTTTAGTAAAAGAAGCCTTGCGTAATGTCGCTGTGCGTGTGGAAGAAACCGCAGATAGAGACGCCTTCTTGGTAAAAGGGCGCGGCGAGTTTCAGATGGCTATTCTTATAGAGCAGATGCGCAGAGAAGGCTTTGAACTTTCCGTAGGGCGTCCAGAAGTTATTTTGAAAAAATCTGACGATGGAAAAGTTCTTGAACCTATTGAACATCTTTATGTAGACTGTGACGAAACCTTCATGGGCGTAGTGACGGAAAAATTGGCTCAACGCAAAGGGCGTATGCTCAATTGTATGAATGATAAGAGTGGCGGTACCGGACGTGTACGCATGGAATTTACAGTGCCTTCTCGAGGACTAATCGGATATCGTGATGAATTTTTAACCGATACACGCGGCACAGGCATCATGAACTCTTTATTGGCCGGTTATGAAGAATGGCGTGGTGATTTCCCAACTCGTTTTAGCGGCTCCATAGTAGCCGATAGAGCCGGTAACTCTGTGCCCTATGCTTTGTTTAACTTAGAGCCACGCGGTACTCTTTTTACCCCTGCCGGTGTGCCTGTTTATGAAGGCATGATTATTGGGGAACATAACAGAGATAATGACATTGACGTGAACCCTTGTAAGGAGAAAAAACTTACTAATATGCGAGCTTCCGGTAAGGATGAAAACGTTATTCTTACCCCTGTGCGTCCCATGACCTTAGAATTTGCCTTACATTTTGTACGCGAAGATGAAATGGTGGAAGTAACACCAGAATCCATTCGCTTACGCAAAAATATGCTTTCAGCACAAAAAAGACATCAAAACTTGGGAGCTAAAAAGAAAGCTTTAGAAAGTAACTAAGCAAACTAAGCAAACGCTGTTGAATTATTTTTTCTGGGGGAAACTCTTGCAAACGCCAAAAAATTTCCCCCAGACCTCTTTCAAAACGCGCTTATT